>CAYJBA010000097.1:6111-8865 GCA_964367865.1 uncultured Bacteriovoracaceae bacterium
CCAAGGTAAAGCGAACGATCGGCGTGCGCAGATCACGGACGGAGAGCTTCTATTTTTAAATCCCCCCAGAACTGGGGTTGAGCCAGAAACACTCAACTGGATCGGCCGAACTTTACATCCTAGAAAAGTTGCCTATCTTTCTTGTAGCCCCGGTACCTTGAGCAGAGACTTATCTGCCCTCAAACATTTAGGTTATGCTATTCTCAAAGTAATCCCATATGATTTCTTTCCGAACACTAAGCAAATCGAATCGCTGGCTCTTTTGGATCGAGTTTTTCAATAAAAATAAATTTGCTTTATTGCTAGCGCTCGCTCTGCTCATTCAAGCAGTCACGGTTGGCCTTTCAGATGATGAAGCCTACTACTGGGTCCTTGGACAAAGTCCCGCCTGGGGTTACGCGTTTCACCCCCCAGGAATTGGTTGGTCTGTCTGGATTTTTCAATTTTTATTATCCTGGGCCTTTGGGTCTAATTCCGTCTTTTTGACAAGACTACCGGCCATAATTTTTTCGGTGGGAATATTTGTATTGGGCCTGCGTTGGCTCAAAGAGGTCACAGGAGTCGCCCCAACAAAGAGTTCTAAATTAATAATCTTAGCTTTTTCTGGGCTTTTTGCACTGAGCTGGATGATCGTACCGGACCTTCCCCTTTTTTTGGGCTGGATGATCGCATTTGGGGCTTGCTGGAGGCTTTGCGTTGGCGGTTCCCGACAAAGTAAAAATAAAACTCTCAGCCTCATGTGCCTGGGAATCGTTCTGGCAATGCTCTCTAAAATTTCTGGCGTTTTTGTGGCTGCTTCGTGCGCCGCCTGTTTTATCTTTTTAGGAAATCCAAAAGATCGCATTCGTGTACTGGTGTGGATTACCTTGGCCGTGATTATTGGAGTTCTACCATTTATCATTTGGAACGCCACTCACCATTGGGGCTCTTTACTTTACCAAATACACGATCGACATCAAGGTTCTCGACTATCGCTGATTCGCTATCTTAGGTTTTGGGCGCTTCAACTTTTTTTCGCAGGGCCCGCGCTGTTTGTTTTTGCGTGGTACGCAGCGCAAAAAGGGGTTCTCAGTTTATTCGCAAAATTTAGAAATGATGAATCTAAATTGTATTGTTTTATTTTTCTGTGGGCGGCCCCTCCCGGATTGATTTATCTCTTTCAACCCCTATTTTCTGATTTTAAACCACACTGGGCTTTTATCGTTTGGTGGCCTTTTGTACTTGCGATGGCCGCCTCGACTTGGAAAAACACTCAAACCTATTGGATTAGGTTTCATCGATTTTACGGTTTGGTCTTAATCGGCTCAGTACTTTTATTGAGTCACATTCCGTTAGGAAGTCTCGTGGTTCAGGTTTTTTCGGATACCGAAGCACCCAATCCTAAGTTGGATGTAACCAATGATTTTTATGGCTGGAATGGGCTGCGGGAATTTCTTCTGACTCAATCCAGTGAGAAGCTTCCAGTGCTTGGCTCCAGGTATCAAACAGCGGCGCAGGCCGCATTTTCGTTAGGCAAAGATTGGCCGTCCACGATGATTCCGCGGGATGAAAAAGCGAGGGATGAATGGCCAGAGTTTGATATTTCGTTTTCTACAGGTCCAACCTGGCCTGTACTTAAAAAATCCGTATATTATGTCGCTGATCATCGCTACACGCAGGGCCCGGAGTATCCGCAAGCCGTATGCGTTTCGCTCGGACAGCTAGATACTTTTAGGTTTGGGTTATTATCTAAGTCTGTTTTCGTCTGGCGTTGCGAGCCTTTGATTTCGCTGCCTTAACCCAACTCGTAAGCTCCTCATCAATTTCTGAAACTTCGCGAATCAAAACATAAACTTTGTTTAGATCCTTCGTGCCTGGAGCAGCAATAAGTCTTTCTGATCGAAAGGTGCCTTTTTTTAGGTTTAATCTAATCTCAATTCCCTTGATCGTCGCGCGAATGCGACCAAAGGCCTTTCGGGGCGGCTCCGAATGAACGATGTTAAAGAAATCTTTCATAGGGCGAATCTCGACACCTGATATACGACTCAATCGAGCCATGAGTCGAGGAAACAGCGGTTTCCATTTTTCTTTTTTTCCCTTGAAAAGAGAATTGACGAGCGGGGCTGCAGGCATTTTTATTGTATCTGAGAGTTTGTTTTAGCTTTTTTTTCTACAGCAACATAATCCACAGCGGTGTTTCGAATCCAACCATAAACGATATTAGATTCATCATTTTGAACCTTAAACCACTCATCTTTGGCTTCGGCAATTGAATATCTTAGATTCGGATTTAATGTCCCGAGCACTGGATATTTAATTCCAGGTCCACCATAAAAGAGCGTGCCTTCGACTTTTGAACGACCATAAACGTTAGGAATCGCTAACGCTTCTACGGGTGCCGCTTCTGGCGATGCACGCACTGTATTCACCGATTCTTCATTAAATTGAAAACCCTGGGGAGCCGGATTTTGAACTTTGGCTTCATGCTCCAGAGGATTTTTAGGAATCTCTAATGGCTGAAATCGCCCTGCTGATTTTATGCGTTGATCGCTGAGCTCGGTGCTCGGCTCTAACCCCGAGTCATTTGAAAAATAAATGACTCCGCCAATTAGAAAAATTACGGCGCCTGCTATAGCGGATACTCCCCGAACGTATTTCGGGGAGAGCGCGGCTTCGGGTATTTCAGGTAAGGCTGCTGGAAACCCTTCGACGGAGAGCGGCACCTTGGGCGCGCCTACCTCGTTAGCCTCAGTTTCAGGATGAGGAGTCTTTGTA
>CAYJBA010000098.1:0-8822 GCA_964367865.1 uncultured Bacteriovoracaceae bacterium
AGGGCTCACACAGAAATCGTTTGTTCGAGGTATTTAGGTGCAGGCAGCATTTACCCGAACTCTTTGAAGTGTTACATTTCCTAAATATGCCAAAGCCCATCGAATGCGTCCTCATCGGTATTATGGGAGGGATTTTTGCAATAGCCACTTCTTACTCGACATGGGTCTGGGCTGAAGAAGGCTTGATAGCGCATTCATCCCTTCACAAGCGCACTTTGATTCGCTTTCCCGTTCAGATCTCTGAGAATGAAAATTTAAAAGGTACACTGTCGATACCAAAAAAAATAAATCCTGGAATAAAGCTTCCAGTGCTTTTGATCTTTGGAGGATTCGAAGACGCGGCACATGTTCTAGACCTGGTCCGCACTGATTTTCAAATTGCCCTGGCAAGCTTTGATTATCCGTTTGAGGCACCAAGGCGCTTTGAGTTTCCATCAAGTTTAAAGTTTCTCCCGGAGGCGAAAGCATTATTTCCGAAGTCAATCCGTGGAATTGCCGAGCTCGTTAAAATTCTTAAAAAAAGATCGGACATTGATCCTAAAAGGGTGACCCTCCTGGGGGCAAGTTTTGGCGCCCCCTTTGCTGTAGCAGCTGCGGCCTACGACCCGAGTATAGCTGGACTAGTAGTTGTCCACGGTTTCGGTCTGGGCCAGAGAACATTAGAAAATGTTCTCCTTCGAAGTTGGATACCTCGCTTGGGTTGGATTGCACATCCCCTGGCCTGGATTGCTTCTCGCTTAGGATGGTATTATCTCGACATTCCAGCGCCAGAGTCGCTAGCACGCTTGCTCCGGGCAAACCAGTCGGTTTTTATGATTACGGCAGAAAAGGACTCGTTTATTCCGCGCGAGGCAGCGGACGCCTTGTGGACTGGGTTTCAGAACTCTGGCGCCCAAGTCACGCGTACTGCGATGCCGACGGATCACCTCATGCCTGGGTCAGATAAAATCATCGATGAAATTATTAAACAGATCGAGCGCTGGATGAGCGCACGGGGATTAAGTTAGCTCAGGCGTCCAACCTGTTTAACTACGTTCCGTTCGTGTGTCATTTAGGATAAAGTTTTCCTCAGTCTTATTAAGCCCGGTCGGTCCTGACACATACACTTCGATCTAAAACCATGAGATCATAAAAATGGCCGATTTATCCGCCTTTTGGGGAACGTATGTTGTCGAGTAAAAATTCTAAAATGCAGCTGGGCATCTTCTTTTTTTACGCGATTTTTTTAGCGGAAGGCTGCACTCTGCGCATTCGTTCTGTTACAGCCAATCTTTCATCCGCTCAACTTGAATCTGTAGTGGTTGCCAAAGTTTACAATAGTAATAGCAATTGGATGGATTACGTTTTGGATAATAACGGCGGCACCAACCGATATAATCAGCCCGATGTCGCCTGTAACGGATGGGTGGCCGGTGGATGCATTCATGGCGGAGAAATCCGAAAAATTGTTACTTCGAAAACTTCATGTACGAACTTAAGCGCGCAGGATGCACTAAGTGCGTTTTCTTGGATCTGTGATTCCACCTCGGGAACCGCCGTTTTCTATTCTGAGAGCCTTATGTTTAATAAGAATCTAAAAGATCTTCTCGACTCGGCAGGATGGTTGTCCAACTACGTGACTGTTTACAATGGGGCGACTGCTTTTGCACAAAGTTCTCCGTCCGTCTGGTGGACAAATACCATTAGTCCGCTTCCAGATAACAGTTCAGGATCCTCACTTGTGATTGATGGCGTGACTCCAGCGCGTACACCTGGAACCATACTTACGCTCTCGGCCTCTAGGGCGACTGCTGGATATTTTGTGACGATGAATAAGCTCGCAATGGTCACTCTCGGAAACGCCGTTCTGAGTTACAGCGGAAATCCGGCGATTAACTGCAATGGCGGGGACCAATGCGTTATTTATTCGCTCGGAAAATTGGGGTGGTATGAAATTTCATTGGACGGAAGCAGTGGTGGAGGCAGTGATGCAGACTACGGCTTATATTTAAACTCCGGTGATCTGGCCAGAATTAGAAACCCAATCATTCAGAATATGCTTAATATTGGATTGAGAACGGTTAATGCCGCTGGGATAAATATTTATGGCGGAATGCTTTGGAACAATGGATTTAACGGCGGTCTGGTTGTAGGGACCGGAACTCATGACTCGACCATTTCTGGCCTTACGATTTTTTCAAATTTTTATGGTCTTACTGTAGGGCCGACTTCGAACAATAACCAATTTAATTCGATCTCCATCGCGGGAAATGGACGGTATGGAGTTTCTCTTTACGGCGGTGCTTTTAATAATACTTTTCGCTCGATTGCAACAAACCATAACGGCACAACTTTGAGTTTTGGTGACGGCATCTCAATTGCGAACTCAAATAATAATAGCTTCTACGACGTCTACACTTCAAATAACAATGGAGGATCGGGCATCGCGATAACGGGAACTTCGACAGGTAATACCCTTAGCCGAGTGCAGTCCTCCAATAACTTCGGTCACGGTTATGTTGCCACGAGTCCTGGAAACGTCTTCACAGATTCGATCGTCAACAATAACCGTTTGAATGGAATTGCTATTAGCGGTGGGGTCGAAAATATTGTATCGCATGTGACTTCGGTCAATAATGACAATGGGGCAGTTTTTGATAATGGGGCAAACAGAAACACACTCAATCAGGTCATCCTTTTAAATGGTCTCAGTGGTATTTTATTTTCTACAGCTGCTTCTTCGGACAATTCTTTTAGCCAGACGGTTGTGGCAAACAACATCATGAATGGGATTAATTTGGGTGCTTTTTCAAATAACAGCAAATTTACGGGCTATCTACTCGTTGGAAATAATACCGGAAGCGATTGCTTACAGTCCGGCGGCACCAACCCTGGGTTAGTGAACGGCACATGTACGACTACCGGTGTGGACGGTTCATCGTCCTATACAGGTGGCTTTGTTTCGGACGCTTTGTTGCGCGTAGGGAGATCAGTGGCCTCCACGATTGTGGGTAAAGTGGTTACGGATGACGTCGCAAATGCTTCTGATACTTTGGGATTTGCAACTTTTCCGGCAGTACCTCTAAATTTTAATTGGAATAATCTTGATAACCGCTTTCGAGGTTGGGGTAAAGATGGGTCAGCCTTTCCGAACGCCGATCATTCGGGCAGGTGGACTGCCGGAAATGGACGTATTTGGGATTTGAGGATTAAAAGTTCTGATACGACGCTTCTCAATAAGAGCGGCGACGGTTCAGTTTTAAATGGCCCCTTTATACCTGGACTCGCCTGTCCCGCCGCTGTGGGGGGAAATGTGGCTGTCTCAGATCAGCAGACTACAGTGCACACCTATCTTTTAAACGCGATGGAAGTGATTGACCCATCTTCTCCAAACTATAGCGCCACTGGAAACCATAACGGGCTTTGCGAATCCAACGAGGCTTGTATTTACTCACCTAACTTCGGCGCGTATCAGGGCGAGGGTGGGTTAAGCACCTGTAACTTTTCAAATGGCACGGTTACCGGTGTGACGATGTGGGGTTTCGCGACTAACGGAAATTAATATATTCACACGGTTTCGCCACCGAGTGTCAGCTTGAATCTATTTTTGAATGCATTTTCGATCAAATGAGGTTTTACAAGGCCGCTATCCTAAGAATATACTCTTTCTTTAACTAACGTAGTTATTGAGGAGAAAAAATGAAAAATCTAATTATGATTTCGTTGTTGTCGCTGTCTATTTCTGCTTTGGCATTTGCCGGTGACTTAGATGGTAAGACTTTTAAAGGAAAAATTGGTCCAAGTAACGAAAAAAAGACTTATGAGGACGATCTGATTTTTAAGGCAGGGACCTTTGTTTCTACTGCTTGCGAAACCCAAGGTCATCACGCTACGAATTATACTAGTGAGACTAAAGATCATGTCACAACCTTCGTAGCTACGACCACCAATAAAGAAGGAGAAAAGATGCTTTGGAACGGAACTGTTAAAGGGGACAAAGCCGAAGCAAAGATTGTAACTACGCACGCCGATGGAAAGACCGAAGATTGGTGGTACAAGGGTAAAACAGCTACAGGTATGACAGCGAGTAAGAAAGCTAAGAAGTAATTTCAGTATTGAAAGGGGGTATCCGGTGAGGGTGCCTCCTTTTATATTTTAAATTGCTAAATTTAAGAAAATAACGATGTCGTCCAGTCGAAAAGTTTTGAGCTTTGGTATTTTGGCGTTGAGTGCAAATCTCGCGCTGGGCTGTAATTCAGGTGAAACCTCAAAAAAATCCGGGGATTTTCAATCCGATTGGGCAGTAGAGAAAGGCTTTAAGCTTTCGGTTGATACCGACGGTTTTCGTTTTCCAACTTCAATCGCCTTTGTTCCGCATCCTGGCAAAAAGCCTAAAGATCCATTGTACTTTGTCGCCGAATATCACAACAAAATTAAAGTCGTTACAAACGATCGGTCCATTTATACTTTTGCTGAGAAATTTTACGAAAGTCTGCCAACCCAAAAGGGGACAACCCTGGTTGATCAAGCCCTCGACACGCAGATGAAGGATGTTTCGGGAGATTCATGGTTAGATGCCGGTGGAATTACTGGTATTTGTCTAGATCCCGAGCACGGCTACGTTTTCGCCACTTTGGCCTATGGGGATTCAAAGAAAATTCTTAGAAGCAGCATTGTTCGATTTCAGTCAAAACCCGAAATTTTTTCGACATCTGGCACAGCCAAAGTCAGCTTCGCTGAAATTTTTGCTGCTGAAGCCACCGTATTTTCGCATAATGCAGGAACCTGTCAGGTGGCAAATAACACGCTTTTTGTAGGTGTAGGAGATGGATTTCAGAACGCCTTTAGCGGAGACATCCATTCAGTTCACGGAAAAATCCTGCGAATGACTTTAGACGGAAGACCCGTGCGCGATAATCCATTTTATAAAAATGATGAAGTCAGAAATATTTCCAATTTTGTTTGGGCGTCTGGATTTCGTAATCCGTTTAGTCTGAGCCTTGTAGGAAATGCGCTGTTCGTTGCTGATAATGGGCTTGACCTAGATCGATTCGTTAAGATTCGAAAGTCTGAGAATTACCTTTGGTCGGGGAGTGATTGGGATATTGGTGCTAGAGCCGATACGGTGTTTCATCCGACGATTTGCCCAGCCCAGATGGATTATTGTCCTGAGAATTACGCACCTTTTCCTGCTGAATATCGGAGAAAGTTTTTTATCGCTTCGGCAAAGAACGCCGGTACCGGTATTGTTATGTTGGATTATCAAATCGAAAGTGGAAAAACCCTGAGTACGCCGCGCTATATATTACAGTCTCGAACTGAAAGATTAAAGAGAGTGGTTGGCTTGGCCCTGGGGCCCGATGGGTTGTATTTTGTTCCGATTGACCAGGGGTTCAGGGGTACGTCACCGGTTCTTAAACTCACTTATGATCCAGAAAAACCGCATCCGTATCTCCTAGGACTACAAAAGGACGCTGATACATTGATGAAGAAAAAAGGCTGTTTGGGTTGTCATACCTTTGAGGATGCGATCGTCAAGGTAGGGCCGTCTTTGTCAGCTGACAGTTTAATCGCGAGAATCGATGCAAGGCTTAAGTCACCTGAGTATTTAAAGTCGTTAGTCGCAATTGATCAGCTGGATTACGCTCCTTACGCCTCTTACCGTGGTACACGCATAGACATCATGAAAAAATCGGGAAGAGAGCGGGTTGCCCTTTGGATCCGAAATCATATTTTGGAACCCAGATTTGACCAGATGGTTTCGCAGATGCCAAATCTCGGACTTACGGAGTCTGAAGCTGAAATCATTACTCAGAAGTTAATGGATCCTACTCAACGTGGCCAGTTTGAACACCATCACAGTGAGTTGATTCAATCGCTCGTACTCAGTAAGTTGTCACAGGTGTTTGGCGGAACACTTCGCTACCGGCACTTAGGCTTTGCTTTTCTTTTTGGTGCGCTGGCCGTAACGGGTGTGTTTATGCTTCGGGGCCGTAAGTCTAAGCATAAGTGAATTTTCCTAAGTACCGGTTCCAGAAAAAAGCCAACTGTGAATGCCGTAAGAAAATGTAAGTAAGACAATTCCAGCGAGATAAATTCCCCAAAAAGGCCAATTGAGCTGCTTAGCAAAAAGAAACGGAACAAAAAACGAGAGGGTCAAAGGCACAGCAAAAAAAATAGACTTTGCAAACTCGACGCTCTGTTTCGTGTTTTTCCATTCGGTCTGAACAAAGGCCAAAGCGATGAGTGTTGAAAGTGGAAGCGCCAAGATAAAGCCAGCAAGTCCTGGCTTTTTTCCAGCCAGCCAAGAAGTAAAAGCGATGACAAGTGACGACAACAGAAGTTTTCCAGAAAAAAACAGCATAAGGGACAATTATCAGAGATAGGAGCCAGAAACTACTAGTACTCATTATTATTACTAGTTGTATTGATTTATGACGCAATCCTATATCTTTACCTGTTTGCAGTTTTCAGACTCGTCACCGCCAAGTCCGTAGAAAAATCTTTGATCGACAACAGGGGCAGCTCCGCCCATTTCATCGATAATGGTGAGTTCATAACCCTCGGAATGTTTTCCCCAGCGGGAAATTTCAGTGACTTTTCTAATTTGAACAATACCCGTCTTAAATTCCAAATGCCAGGATTTGGGGGTTTGGTGTCCAAGTTCAACTGATCTCACGTCAACAATCAGAGGAGCAGCTACGCATAAAATTAATTTTGAATCGGACTCGCCGACCTGGCAGTTTTTATTTTCAACAGACATTTCAGCGATATAGTTGCCCCAGTCGGAGGTTCCAGTCAGATGACTAAACACACGCCCATCTTGTCCTGAGGACTGAAGGATTAGATTGTTTTCGCTTTTCGTTACCTTCAAATGGTTATAGGCAAACGTCCCGTCGATGCATTCGAGTTGATAGTGGGTAGGGATGCTTGCCTGAGAAAAAGGTCCAGCTAAAAAGCTAAATGCAATCAAGGTTATTGTTGTTTTCATAAGTTCTCCGTTTCAGAAGAACTTTAACAAGAGTTAAAGCATTAATATAATCAATAGTACTAATCACTGTTATAATGAGTATTTATAGTTTAGCTAAAAAGCGATCATTAAAATTTTGCGGCTCTTTTGATGGCATCCACGATCTGGGATTTAAGAAGTTCTAAACCCTTATCACTATCGCTCACCTTGCAAATGACAGCTGCGGCGCCTGCGGACTTTGCTTCTCTTTCTTTAGCGGAGCCAGGACCGACCACATTACTACAAACGACGACTGGAGTAGGTCTGTGCTGCATAATCGCTTTGAGAAAAGTGATCCCGTCCATGCGAGGCATTTCAATGTCGAGTGTCACGACATCAGGCATCAAACTTACAAGCTTGTCGCGACCTTCAAAGGGATCAGCAGCTGTGCCCACCACTTCCAAATCGGGGTCTTCGTTAATAGTGCCGGTGATGAATTTTTGCATGACGATTGAGTCATCAACCACCAAAACGCGAATTTTCTTTTTAGTATTCCAGTCCATGGATGAGCTCCTTTATCTTTGAAGGATAATAAAAATTTGTGCTGAAAGATAGAAACATCTGGAATGTTCGCCTCGAATAAATTGACGCTGATATGAGTACTCAATGGACAGTGTTTGGTTCAGCGTAGGTCCGTGTAGGGTAGAGCTACCCCCATTTGATTTGGCAGACCGCCCACAGAATTAGGTTCAGCATATCCAAGTTCGCCTGACCCATTGATGCCCCAGCACTTGATTTTTCCATTTTCAAACAAGGCGCAGGTCGAGGACTGCGAAGCCGAAAGTACTTTAATTTTTTCTCGGACACCTAATCGGATTGCGGAAATTTTATCTGGAGTGGTGTCGCGAGTATCCCCTCTTGGAACTACATCTCCGAGTCCTAACTCGCCCCCACTATTGCCACCCCAGCATCTCATTTCTTGATTGGGTGTGATCGCGCAGGTGTGGCCAGCGCCAAGTGCAAACTGAACAATGGGTAAATCCAAACCAAATTGAATCGCGGACCATGCGTCGCCTAATTGCCCAGGTTTGTCGCCCTTATTTTCTATGTCTCCTACTCCTAGCTGCGCGCCTCCAGCACCCCAGCATTTTAAAGTTCCATCCTCTATAAGCGCGCAAGAATGCGAACTTCCTACTGAAATAGCTATTGCGGTTTTGTGCGCTCCAAAATCTACATTGAGCAACCTATCCGACATCTGCGAACGTGCGAAGCCCCGGGCTCGAGTGTCGCCTTGCCCCAACTCGCCCACAGAATTGCCGCCCCAGCATTTTACTTGGTGATTGTCTAAGAGAGCGCAGGTATGATTTGTGCCCGCTTTGACCTGAAGCACGTTTCTCCCAGATCCTAAATCTACAACTGGTAAATGATCGCCCATTTGGCTTGAACGAATTCCGCGGTTTAAGCGATCTCCCAAGCCTAACTGCCCGCCGTTATTCACTCCCCAACATTTTAACTGGTGATCCTCAGAAATGGCGCAGGTGTGATTTTGACCTGCTGAAATCGCTATGGCTTTAAATCCAAGACCTAAATCCACGAACGGAAGCTGATCTCCCATTTCATCTAACTTTTTTCCTCTGGACTTCTGATTACCCAGGCCGAGTTGTCCAAAATCATTTCCGCCCCAACATTTAATGCGTCCCTGTTCTAATATTGCACAAGCATGCTGAAACCCGCCACTCACGGCAACCGCCTTTTGGCTGGAACCTATGTGCACGCGGGCAGTACTCTGATTTGCGTAAATAACTTGATCCATAACTCCAAGTCCTAGCTGCCCGGCGCTGTTTGCACCCCAGCATTTGACCGAACCATCTTCTAATACTGCGCAAGTAAAACC
>CAYJBA010000099.1:0-8679 GCA_964367865.1 uncultured Bacteriovoracaceae bacterium
CGGGAACCATGACTTGGATCACAAATGGTCCGATCGGCGATGTTTTTTATGTCTACGCTAAAACTGGCGAAGGAAAAAAAGACGTCAGCACGTTCTTGATCGATCGTTCGATGAAAGGCTTTTCGACGGGCAAAAAATTTTCGAAGATGGGAATGCGCGCTTCGCCCACAGGCGAACTCGTTTTTGATCAATGTATTGTGCCGGTTGAAAACCGTGTAGGCGACGCGAGCTCTAGTCTTAAAATGATGATGCGGAACCTCGATATTGAGCGAATTACAATTTCTGGAATTTCGCTGGGGATTGCTCGCGCAGCGATTGAGGTCTCTACGAAATACGCTAAAGAACGAAAACAGTTTGGAAAACCCATTGGAGCATTTCAACAGATTCAGGAACGCCTGACAGAGGCTGCAGCCTGGTACGAGGCGTGTCGCTGTCTGACTTATGACGCGGCAAAAATTTGGGATCTGGGCAAAGCTACAACAGCTGAAGCATCTATGATGGCGGCTAAAGCCAAACTTCAAAGCGCGCAGATGGCAACACAAGTCGCGCTCGATGCGATTCAGATTTTAGGTGGGTACGGTTACACGCGGGAGTTTCCGGTTGAACGGTTTATGCGAGACGCAAAACTCATGGAAATTGGGGCAGGAACGAATGAAATTTTGCGCGTGATTATTGCGAGGCAAATGCTCGGAGAGATTGCGGAGTTGTAGCCGTTTAAGTATTTGTATTTATTGAATTATTTTGTTTTCGATCTCTCTCCAACCCCTTCAAGTGTTTCGAAAATGATTCCGAAAAGTAAGAGATGAGGTCATATCGCGGCCCCCTTCTCTTGCTCGTTTGCTTTACGATATTGAGCGAAGCTCTACCTTCTCAATCCGCACATGCGGGTATGAGCGAATACGCGCAGAACAAACGTGTTTATTGCATCATCGATCGGATCCGCGATGATCCGCGAGTAAAGATTTTTGATCCATCCCATAGTCTAGCGGTTAACGTATCGCGTTTTATTGAACTTCACGACGGCAGGTTTCCAAAAAAAGGATTTGGGCAAGAAGAAGATCAGCTCTATGAGGCGATGATGAAAGGCTTTAGAGAGGGTACTCTCACGCCCAAAGATTTTTCTTTAAACGACCAGCGCGCGGTTGAATCTGTCATAGCCATAAGACTCAATCGCCCTACTCAAAAAGTTATAAATACTGTCACTAAAACCTCCAAAGACGAGCTAGAAAAAAAACCTCCTCTATCCGTCGAGAACCTACAGAGCGAATTTCAGCAGATGATGCAGGAGTTTAAATATAATATGGAATTAAACCAGTACGACTCTACAGTTGACGCAATCAAATGGGCCGAGGACGCAGACGAGTTTACCCAGTACCAACGCAGTCTCGCCGGAGACGCAAAGCTTCCTAATAAATCGGTGTCTATCGAAATACCTAAAGTAAACCAAATCCGAGCTAAAAGGACTGCGCCTCCTCTGCCACCCACACCGGTCGATCCAGCCCCTAGACATTTACTTGGAACAGCTGGTGGTAACCATGAACGAGCTTTACAAAATATTGAAGTCCACCTGAGATCTCGAACAGACTCTTTTTGGCGAAAACAGGCCAATCAACTGCCCGCTGAAGATCAGAGAATTACTTTTCAGTTAGGCCAATGGTATGCGAAAGGATTATTAGATCCTGCGAAATTCTCACCTGAGATCGCCGGTAAAATAAAAAATTTCAGAAAATATAAAGTGATTACAATGATTCAAAATTTTCACAGTACTCAAAATCTCCAAGTCCCAGACGCCGATTCGACAATACCCTTGGCAAAAAAGATTTATGAAAAGACAAAAGACTCCATTGAAAAAGACTCGCTGTCGGTTGAGGATTTTCCAGCTGAATTAAAAAAACTGGCTGCAAAATGGATAGAAAACGCAAAAATATATTGATTGACCTCAACGCTATTTAGCCAATTTAAAATAGGTCCTTTGTTTCCAGATAAAAAATACCACCGGATAGATCAGTAACTCCAAAAGAAATGAAGTAAACAAACCGCCGATCATCGGAGCTGCGATACGTTTCATAACATCCGCACCGGCACCGACTGACCACATAATCGGGACTAAGCCCATAAAGAGCGCAGCAACGGTCATCAGTTTCGGCCTCACTCGGTGAACTGCACCCTCAATGACAGCAGCCTTAAGATCTGCAAGCGAACTCATCTTTCCTCTTTTTACGTGATCCTCGAAAGAAAGATCCAGGTACATCAGCATGAAAACCCCAGTCTCTGCGTCCAGACCTAAAAGCGCGATCATTCCGACCCAAGCGGCGATTGAAAGATTGTAACCGAGCAGCACTAGCAGCCATACGGCGCCGATCAGTGAAAAAGGAACTGCCAATAGTACAATTCCAGTTTTGATCCAAGACTTGGTATTGAAAAACAACAAAAATACGATCATGAGCAAAGTGAGGGGAATGACTATTTTAAGTCGCTCCTTCACACGAGTCATATTTTCAAACTGACCGCTCCAAGAAATCAGGTATCCATTGGGCACGACGACTCTCGCTGCAATATGCTCCTTAGCTTTCTCAACATAGGTTCCGATATCGACCTGTGAAAAATCGATATCCACATAGACATATCCCACTAGAGAGGCGTTTTCGTCGCGAATCATTCCCGGACCGACCTTAATTGCGACTTTGGCAACTGACGCCAACGGAAGCTGCGCACCGGTCGGAGTATTAATCAGCACGCGCTTGATGGTCTCGATGTCCTGTCTAAAAGAAGGAGCTAAACGCACCTGAATCGGATATCTTTCTCGAGAAGCTAGTATCTGACTTACATTATCTCCGCCGACCGCAGTCATTGCCTGGTCCTGCGCGTCTTTGAGCGATAGTCCATAAGACTTTAATTTCTCTCGGTCAAAATCTATATCTAAAAAATAACCGCTCGCGATGCGTTCTGCTACCACCGTTCGAGTGCCGGCTAGAGTTTTGAGCTCCTTTTCAATCTGCTCACCAATCGTCTGAATCGTTTTTAAATCAGGTCCAAATATTTTCACGCCGATCGGACTTCGAATCCCGGTAGAAAGCATGTCGATTCGATTTTTAATCGGCATAGTCCAGATATTGGGCATACCCAAAAAATTAAGTTTGTCGTTCAACTCATCTAAGAGCTGCTCCTCGGCGATGATTTCCGGCCAGATGCGCTCAAGCGGGGGTTTGATAAATCCTGGCAAAGACGAATACCACCGCTTGTTTCTTCTCCACTCGGATTTTGGTTTTAAAACAATGGTCGTTTCAAACATGCTCAACGGAGCCGTGTCCGTCGAAGTGTCCGCGCGACCTGCCTTTCCAAAAACGGTATCCACTTCGGGAAATGATTTTAAAATCTTGTCCTGTAAAGTGAGTACCCTCTGAGCTTCGCTCACTGAAATACCTGGGAGAGCCGTAGGCATGTAAAGAAGACTCCCCTCATGAAGAGTCGGCATAAATTCGGAGCCTAGAATCATAAAAGCAGGAATGACTGAAGCCAGACCTAATAATGAAAAAACGAGGGTCTTTTTCTTATGGACCAATACCCACTCAATTATGGGCTCATAAATTTTAAACAATCTCTTACTAATCGGGTGGCGATGTTCGGAGTAATAGGTCCCGACTAGTGCCGCATTCGCGAATTTATTTAATATGGGATTTGAGAAATTAAACGGATCGGCCCGTGCAAAAAGCATTCGCATGGCCGGGTCAAACGTAACTGCAAGGAGTGCTGCAATGAACATGGTAAGATTTTTAGAAAGCGCCAAAGGCCGAAACAGCCTCCCCTCTTGATCCACAAGCGTAAAAATGGGAATAAAAGCGACAGCTATTACCAGAAGTGAAAAGAAAACCGAAGGGCCTACTTCTTTTAATGCCTCCAACCGAACATTAAAAAAATCTCCTTTTCTGCCCCCCTCGTCCCAGAGCTGAATTTTTCTATAGGCATTTTCAACTTCGACAATTGCACCATCCACAAGTACACCAATCGAAATCGCGATCCCAGAAAGGGACATGATATTAGAACTCTGACCTATCCAGTAGAGAGGAATAAATGCCAAGAGAACTGAAATCGGAATCGTAATAATAGGAACGATGGCCGACGGGATATGCCACAAAAAAAGGAGTATAATCGCGCTTACGATGATGAGCTCTTCAAAAAGTGTGGAACGTAAAGTTTCCATCGCGCGTTCGATCAGATCAGAGCGATCATAAACGCTGAGGATATGAACGCCATTGGGTAGGGTTTTCTGAATTTCCTTTAGCTTTTCTTTGACCCGACCAATCACTTCAGGCGCATCATCACCCTGGCGCATGACAATAATTCCGCCGACAGTGTCGCCCAGCCCATTAAAATCAGTAATTCCACGACGCATTTCAGGTCCCACCGATACTGTTGCAACTTGCCTAACCAAGACCGGAGAACGGCTTCTGGGATTAAATGCAACCACTGCATTTTCAATGTCTTCGACCTTATCGACGAGAGCTCGACTTCTCACCATCGCTTCCGTGCCCGAAAACTCGATTGTCCTTCCGCCGCTTTCTTGATTTGAGTTCTTAACGGCGTCCATGACTTGATTCATACTCACTTGAAAGAGGCCTAGCTTCGTCGGATCTACCTTAATTTGATACTGCTTTACGAAACCTCCGACGGGCGCCACTTCAGCTACGCCTCGAACCGATTGTAATTGAAATTTAATAAGCCAGTCCTGAATGGATCGCAAATCGGCAGAGCTAAAGCGATTGGATTCATCCCTCAATGCATATTGATAGACCCAGCCCACGCTTGTAGCGTCGGGGCCGATCTCTGTTTTTACGCCTTGTGGGAGCTGAGAAGAAATACGATTTAAATTTTCTAATACCCTGCTACGCGCCCAATAAAGGTCCGTTCCGTCCTCAAAAATCACGTAGACATAGGAAAATCCAAAATCCGAAAACCCGCGAACAGATTTTACTTTGGGTGCGCCAAGCATCGCCGAAACGACAGGATAGGTAATTTGATTTTCCATGATATCGGGCGATCGGTCCCATTTTGAATAAATGATCACCTGCGTATCGGAGAGGTCTGGAATCGCATCCAGAGGAATTCTCTTGAGCGAGTAAATCCCAGCGAGCATCAAAAGTGCCGTAAGCATAATGACCAGAAATCGATTATGCGCGGAAAATTCGATGAGCTTTTTAATCATTGCTTCCTCGAATTTTGGCTTCAGAATCAATCAAAAAATTTGGCCCCGAGCTGATGACGTCTCCCTCGCTCAACCCAGAAAGAACTTCGTAAAAACCCTCGGATTTAAGGCCTAGCTTCACCGCACGAGCTTTAAGCCTGTTTCCTTCGCCAAAAAGATAGACGATCTCCCTTGAACCAGTATGCAGTACAGAACTCTCTGGAATTGAAATTTTATGCTTGAGTTCAATTTCGACTTCACCGCGAAAGCTAGTTTCCGGAATCAGTCCCCGTGGGCCTTTACTGATGCTTCCGATCACCCGCACGGTTCTGCTCGTGGGATCTACAATGGTGTCAACCGATCGAATGGTTCCTAGGATTTCTTCGTCCGGAGAGGTGTTACTTTCGCCCTTAAACTTAAGCCCCGAATGCACATAGCGAAGATCTTGCTCATACAGTTGAAAGGCGACAGCGGAGGACGAAATTAACCGGCCAGAAACCGGAATGACAGCTTTAAGGTCCATCATTTCGACGTGGTGCCTTTGCACCCCCAACAACTCCAACTGCGCTTGCGAAGCAAAAACGTCTGTTCTCTTTTCGTCAGTCTGTACTTCTGACTTGGTCTGTTCTGAAACCTTTACCAGCTTCATATGACAGATTGGGCATTCCCCAGGATGGTCCATATGAATTTGAGGATGCATCGGGCAAGTCCAATAAAACTTACCTTCGACCTGATTAGCCGCATTTTTTACGGAGGTCGCTTTTTTTGGAATGACCTTTTGCGCTATCCAGAGCCCCAATGCGGACACTATTACGATGGATAGCAGGATCTTTCTTTTTCGGTATTTCTTGGATAAATGATTCATCGAATTTCCCTTCTCGGCTGATATTTTTCTAGCGCCGCCAATGTCTGCTCGTATTGTCTTCGTAGCTCTAAGGCCTTCATTTTAAGGTCCGGAAAAGATTCCATAGTCTCACGGTGATCTTGAAGCGTTTCCATATCCCTGGGAGCTAGGTTATGCACTAGGTGCATTCGCTTTTCAGCTCGCGGAATTAGTTTTTCTTTCAGCAATGTAAGCTGTTTTTTAAGAGAGTTCAGTCCATTTCGTAGGGACTCCTGCTCAGCGTGAATCAAGCGCGATTGCTTTTCTAACTCATACTCGGATTGCAATCTTTGCGCCCCGGCCTGTCGAGATATCGAGTAGGGCTCCCAGAAAAATAAAAAAGGCACCGTGAAACCAATTCCAACCTCGCTATAACCCACTGCCATATTCGATGGCCCCATATTTTTATAGCGGAGCGTAAAATCCGGAAGCCAGCTCGAATCGGCCTCAAGCTCCCGGGATTTAAAACTATCTAATGCGAATCGGATTGATTTGAACTGAGGTGTTTCTTCGACCGAATTTATTTTTGGAATCTCAGAAAGCGGGGGCTCCACAGCTACTACCTGAGTAATCAAAATATCTTCATTTATATACGCAGAAATCTCTGCTTGTTTTTGTTTTAGACTTTGCTCCTCAGAGGAAGTTTCATTTTCCAAAAAATCCAAATCTGACTCAGCCTTCAAAACGTGAATGCCAGCAAAGCTGTCGGATCTCGCACTCGATCTCGAAAGTTTAATGTGGGACAATAAAATCTTTTTCTTTTCCTCTAATATTGAAAGCTTTTCCTGGCTCTCCCAAAGTGAAAAATAAAGAAACCGGGCTTGTGCTAGAATTTCATTTTCACGAATTTCTTTTATTTCACTCTGAGCTCGAGCTTCGGATTTTCGGGCGCCCTGGTCTCCCCAAAGTTTTGTCGGAAACGGGATCGTCTGGCTTATTACATACCCGTTAGCAACGCCGCCGCTATCTCTGGTCCTCATGAGTTCAGCCATCGGTGACGGGATTGACAGGCCAATAGCTTTCGCGTCAGCTGCTTTAACTTTAGAGGACTCTATTTTTAAATCTAGATTTTGCCCTCGAACCTTCGCCAAAAACTGAGAAAGCGTCATCTGCACGGGTCTAACATCGGTTTCAGCCTGAGCTAGGGACCCTGTGAGCCCGGTCAGTCCGCTTAAGATGATCATACTGAGAACGACAAGTTTCCTACTCATATTTTTAAATACGACTCCTCACTCTGTTTTGTGACATATTAACATATCTCGTCGAAACAATTAGTGATTTTGACATTAATTAGAGTGCCTGTCACAATTGATCCATCTCGGTCGTATTTAACTTGGAGTATGAAATGGGCGATCTCAAAGATCAATCAGATGAGGAACTCATGACACTGTATCAGACTGGGAGCTTAGCTGCATTTGATGTTTTATTTAATCGCCATTCGGGGCGCGTTTTAGCTTTTTTAAGAAAAAAAGTTTTGTCAGAAACTGCTCAAGACCTGACCCAAGAAGTGTTCGAAAAACTCCACCGGTCGCGCGCGAAATATAATCCCCGATACCCTTTTTTACCCTGGTTGTTCACGGTTTCTAGAAATGTCCTACTGGATTCATTTAAAAAGACTGAAAACAAAATCGCTTCCGCTTCGGACTCTTCGGATTTGACCCTCAACCGACTGGTAGCCGAAGCACCTCAAACCACGGAAAATGAACTTTCGCAGGCTCTCGCAGCTCTTTCGCCCCATCAAAGAAAAGCTATGGAACTTCGTTATCTCCAAGATTGGTCCTTTGAGAAAATTGCAGAAGCGATGAGCACTTCAGAAGTAAATATCAGGCAAATAGTGAGCCGAGCCGTAAAGAAACTTCGCATGGGTTTACGAAAAGGCGGTGCCCAGTGAACTCAAATATTTCGGGAAAAAAATGGCTAGATGATTTTCAGGGGTTTGTCGAATCCTCGGGTGAGCCGGTTTCTGAATCCCTATCGGTAAAAATTCGTGAGCGTATTCGAACTTTAATGACCCCACCCCCCTGGTTCGTTTTTGCAAAACTTCTTGGAATCCACATCGTCGTTGGAACTTTTTCGCTCGCAATTTGCGATCAATTTGAAATGAGTCCGTTTCGTACAGGATTTTCGCTTTCTCAATATGTCATGAAATTTGGAGATTCCGTTTGTATGGCTTTCTGCGGCTTTTTATTTGTAGGCTTAAGTATTACTTTTGGTAAATTGATTTTAATACCCGAGGAGTTTGCAGTTCTCAGAAAGAACTCGTTTTTACAGACTTTCGGCCTGGCCATGTTTTCACTTGGGGTCTTTTTTGCTCTGGGTGCTGAGCTTTTGCTACCCTTAGTGGTTTTCTGGGTGATTGGCGCTGAGGTCGGCGGGGTATTAGCGACACTGATCCCAAAATCCTCTTTAAATTCACACAGCCACGCGCGCTAGGGTGTAAAACCCCTAGATATTGACTACTTAGCTTATTCATTCGATAATATTTATGGGGGCCACACTTTGAGCCGTGCATCATTATTACTCCTCATTTTTGCTCCAACACTCTGTTATTCGGAACCACCGACAATAGGTGAACCGTGGCAACTAGTAAGACAAGAGATCGGAAGAGCGTCGT
>CAYJBA010000100.1:0-8666 GCA_964367865.1 uncultured Bacteriovoracaceae bacterium
AATTTCGAGTCCCAAGGAGTTCATCGTCTGTACATAGACTTGAACTCCCGTTTTAGTCCGCGCAAAGGTAGTGCGACTCATGACCATGTACTGGCTACTGCCACTCACCCCAATGGATGGCCCCATTCCAATAGCGCCTGTCGGCAAAAATGCGGTTAGCGGAATTTGCGCGGTTACTCCGATCCCCATTCCACGAGTTTCAGTGACAGTAAAAAGTTCATTTTCTCTTAAGCCTTCTAAAAATAAATCGACTGCAGCTTTATTTTTTTCTGGATCTGAGTCAATCGGCACAGTGCCATCTGCTTGGAGCTGAGTGGAGCATTTCGGATCTGGAACTGTGGGATCACTCGCGACAAAACAGAGGGACGGCTTTTCTTTGGAGCTCTGGACTTCGAGAAGTTTTCTTAAACTCCCCATGAAACCAGGTGCCCAGAGATTGCCCCAGTCGTATTTGATTGCCTCTTTGATTTCAGCTACTGGACGGACGTGAACAAAATTAAGCTGAGTAGTCACGTTTCCGCCCACTCCCATAGAAAAACTTGAAAATCCGTCTAGGCCGGCGAAATACCCAACTTTTACGCCCGCTGAAATATTGTCCACCAATTGGACTTTTGAGTCACTTCCATAATAGGTGCCTGTCATGACGTTTCGACTGGCATTAAAACTCACCCCGCCGACCACTCCTCCCCAGGTCTTAATGGGCTGTACGTATGGAACTCCAGGCTGGTTGAGAGTATGTCGGATAAGTTCCTTTTGCATTTTCTCCGAATGCTTTTTCGAAAGATCCGACTGATCCACGGATAGGTATTTTTCAGCGCGATTGAGAAGCTGTTCTAAGCCGAAACTGATTCCCTCCATCAACGCAAATCTCCCGATTTCATCCATTCGGAGGGGCGATTCGGGTTGAGGGTGCACAAATCTGAGCGCGTATCCTGGGTAGCGCTCCTGAGTTAACTTTCCGTCTTTTACAGCACCTACGGTGAGGCTCGGATTATATTGGATCTCACGAAGATCATCTGAAAGCTCGGAGCTCAGATTAAACATTCGTACAAGGTGATTTCGTCTGCCAATGAGTTTTTCGAGAATAAGAGCCGCAACATCGTCCGGATATTTACCCGCGGCCACGATTTTTTTTAGATCGTCGCGTGAGTATTTCGCTATTTTTCTTAATATCCAACGCGCATCTTCATTAGTCGTATCTCGAAACTCACCTGCGTAGTCATGGGTAAGCCAAACAGACTTTTCGTTTGTCTTTCCCGCTTCCCAAGAAAATCGATTAATGCTTTCGGGAATGTCCATCCAAACAAAGGGAATAATAAGGGAGCGAATCGCCCGACGACCTTTAATGTCTTTTCCAGAAAGGGTGGACAAATGAAAAGTTTTGTTTTCAAGTTGAGCTTCTTCGAGCACCACGTCTTGTACGACCATCTCTGGAATATCTTTAGGAAAGGAAATGACCCAACGGCTATCGCCTTCGGCACGCCCAGTTTCACGGACCATTTCATCTAAAACAATTTGTCGAGTTTCTA
Organism: uncultured Bacteriovoracaceae bacterium; assembly: GCA_964367865.1. Taxonomy (GTDB): domain Bacteria; phylum Bdellovibrionota; class UBA1018; order UBA1018; family UBA1018; genus CAYJBA01. Next base: position 1,530 of record CAYJBA010000100.1, read on the forward strand.
AATTTTTAAACCGTATTGTAAGCGCGCGGTAGTAACGAGGCGTGGGGCTCGCGTAGCCAAGAGATCTCAAAAGGGCGGAATTCATCATCGCGACATGGGAATTGAGACTCATATGCACGCGAAAGGCTTTTGCTTGATCCCCTTGACCTGAAATCGCGGAGACTCGAAAAATTCCACGCGTGCCCCAAGAAATTGAATCAAAATCCAACAAAGAGCCTTCGGCAGGAAACACGGCTCCCTTACCATCATCCATCGAAAGCGAAGTAGGACTCCATGCATCGGTAGAAACTGGATCTAGAGTGCTGAGATCAACGCCTTTGGCTGCCAGATCAACCGCGGAATCGCGATCGATGGGTTTGCCTTGGTAAACGAGATCAACAGCAGGAGCCTCAACAGTATTTGTGGGAACAACAAGACTTGCGGCAAAAGTCGGAATAGCCTGAAACCCAGCAAAGATGCTGAGCAACGTAAGCAGGACGAAAGGCCCACTGAGTTGAAATTTCCGCCTTGCTAAAAAACCCATGATTACGCAGTCCTACCTTTAATTTTGACTCGCAAGCGGAACAGGAAGCCAAACCCGTTCGGAGTGCGACTGCTATACCAGGATAAATGCAGTGCGTCAAATACCTTATTCTAAAAGAGAACTTTCGTTTGTATTCCCGCTCAAAACTGCTAAATTTTCCCCGTTGGCAGGCTTTATGAGGACTTGATCCCCGTAATTGGACAGGTACCCAAAAATGAGTAATTCGCGTCCCCCAATTGGAATCATCGGCGACGGCCGATTAGCGAGGCACTTTGCTCGTTACTTATCTTTATTGGGTCTTCCTTATATTCAGTGGTCTCGCCAGATGGCCCGGGAGTCCGGCCAAGCTCCTTCGCACGTATTTCAGGACGTCGAAAGAATCCTGGTCCTCGTAAAAGACTCGGCTATCGAGTCTGTCATTCGTGCTTGGCCCGATCTCCAAGCCAAAAAGCTGATTCATTGTTCAGGTTGCGTAGTAACTTCACTTGCCCATGGGGCGCATCCTCTCATGACTTTTGGTCCTGACTTATACCCCTTAAGCACTTATCAAAATGTTCCTTTTATTTTAGAAAAAAATGGCCCAGCACTTGAGGACCTCATTCCTGGCCTGCCCAATCCTTCGTTCGAACTTTCGCCCGAAGCAAAACCTCTTTACCACGCCCTATGTGTCATGGGTGGAAGCTTTAGTACCCTCCTTTGGCAAAAAGTCTTCGAAGAATTTGAAAAGCTGGGAATTCCGTCGTACGCAGCCATTCCGTATCTTGAACAGATCACCCAAAACCTATCGCGAAACCCCAAGCAGGCGCTGACTGGCCCAATGGTACGAAAAGATCGAGATACAGTTCACAAAAATCTCGTGGCCCTGCAGGGTTCGTCTGGGCATAAAATCTATGAATCCTTTTTAGAAGTATTTGCCCCGGATATGATGGAGCCGCTTTCGTGAATATTTTCGATTTTAACAAAATGAAGATCGAAAAAAGAAACATATCGATGATCACCTCCTACGATTATTGGAGCGCGCGATTACTTTCAGAAACTGAAGTCGATTGCCTTTTAGTCGGAGACAGCTTGGCCATGGTCATGCATGGATTTCCAACCACCCTCTCTGCCACAATCGAAATGATGGAACTTCACACGGCAGCAGTTGCCCGCGGAGCGCCTGAAAAATGGATAGTTTCTGATATGCCATTTTTATCTGTGAATCGCGGCCTCACTTTCGCTATGGACTGCGTCGATCGGCTCATGAAAGCGGGCGCTCACTCAGTAAAAATCGAAGGACTTCGCGGGCACGAGGAGATTATCGAAAAAATTATTGCTGCGGGGGTTCCAGTCATGGGCCACTTAGGGCTCACTCCTCAATCCATTCACTTGCTGGGCGGAAATCGCGTGCAAGGCAAAGACGACAAAACCTCGCTTCAATTGAGTTCGGATGCAAAACGGCTCGAAGACCTAGGCTGTTTTGCGCTCGTGCTCGAGTGCGTACCCAGAGCGGTAGCAGCGCAACTCGCAAAAGAGCTTGTGGTTCCGGTTATTGGGATAGGCGCGGGCGATGCAGTCGACGGTCAGGTGTTAGTCCTGCAAGATTTATTGGGATTATCGGGTCAGTTTAAGCCTAAATTTTTACGAAGATTTGCTCAGGGCGAAACATGGTTTAAAGAAGCTACTCAACGGTTTCATAAAGAAGTTTTAGAAAAAACATTTCCTTCAACAAACGAAAGCTACACATGACAAAAGTCATTCAAACTATAGAAGAGTGGAAGACATTGAGAAATTCTCCTGCATTGAATTCTAAATCTTTGGGATTTGTACCCACGATGGGTGCTCTGCATGCTGGCCATACGAAACTCGTTGAGCAATCGCGATCAGAAAATGATTTAACCTTAGTAAGCATATTTATAAATCCGACTCAATTTAACGAGCCTCGTGACTATAAAGAATACCCCAGAGTTTTTGATCAGGACCTCGAAGCCCTCACTCACGACGACGTCGACTTTGTATTTGCTCCCAGTTTCGAAGAACTTTATCCTGACTGCTATCGCTTTCAGGTCTCAGAAACTTTTTTGAGCCGCGACCTCTGTGGCTCCCATCGACCCGGGCACTTTACCGGCATGTTGACCGTGGTGCTAAAGCTCCTCTTACTCGCAAAAGCCAACCGGGCCTATTTTGGCGAAAAGGATTATCAGCAGTACCTTCTAGTTCGGGGTCTGGCTGATGCCTTTTTTCTAGAGTCTACGATCGTTCCGGTTTCAACCGTACGTGATGCGGACGGGTTGGCACTCAGCTCTAGAAACACACGACTCACTCGCCGTGAACGCGAACGGGCTCCCCTATTTTCTCGATTACTTTCGTCTTCGGCCCCACCCAAAGAAATAAAGCGCGAACTCGAGCAAGCCGGATTTTCTGTTGATTACATCGAAGATCGCTGTGGTCGTCGCTTTGGCGCGGTTCGACTTGGTTCTGTGAGGCTGATTGATAATGTCGCGCTCTAAGATTTTATTTCAACTCTCAGGATCTATTGCCTGTTACAAAGCGTGCAATCTGATTTCTAAGCTAGTTCAAGACGGGCACGAGGTCCAAGCAGTCGCTACGGATTCGGCACTTCGCTTTGTGGGCCAAGCAACGCTTGAGGGCTTAACTAGAAAGTCAGTTTTCACAAATCTTTTTGAACCTGGCCAAATGATGAGTCATATCCACCTGGCCAAGTGGGCGGATCTTGCGATCGTTTGTCCAGCCACCGCTGATACAATCAATGGACTTGCTCACGGTCAAGCCAGCGACCCGATCGGGACTTTGTTCCTGGCTTACGATCTAAAGTCCAAGCCTTTTCTAATAGCTCCGGCAATGAACCAAACGATGCTCAGCCACCCAGCTACGCAGGCCTCGCTTGGTATTTTAGAATCCTGGGGAGTTCGTATTATGCCAGTGGGAATTGGATCTCAGGCATGTGGTGACATGGGCGAGGGCCGCCTCCTTGAACCCGAAACCCTCTTTGAGGAAATGAGTCGATTTCTATGAAGATACTCATTACCTCCGGAGCCACACGCGAACCAATCGATACTGTACGTTTTATTTCCAACTTAAGTACGGGCCGCACGGGCGCGGCTCTGGCTGATTTTTTAGCTGAAGCCGGACATGAAGTTGAGTTTTACGCTGGTGAAGGAAGCACGAGTCCAAGCACGGTAAGCTCCATTACGAGGTACTCGAGCTTTCAAAATTTGCGAACACAGCTTGAAAAGCGACTTTCTACCGGAGATTTAGATTATATCATTCATGCCGCGGCCATCTCAGACTACTCGGTAACCCGAGTAATAGGCGCCTCCCAGATGCCTTTGGATCAAACGGTGAAACTATCTTCCGATCAGGAGATTTTGCAAATCGAATTATCACGCAATCCCAAACTCATTGATTCTCTCGCACGTTTTTCTCCGACCCCTCTCGGCATTGTTGCGTTTAAACTGACTGACACAAAGGACGAACGCGCTAGAAAGGCAGCAGTTGTAAAACTTTTTGCAACCCGAGGCGTGACTCACGTAGTTCACAATGATCTTTCTAATTTACTGAGCGGACATACCTATTTTCAACTTTTTGATATTGAAGGTACAATCGCCTCGGCCTCCAGTCCGGGAGCATTGGCGCAATTGCTTCATACCCATGCGCTAAGGAAACCCTCATGATTTTAGCGTTAGACGTAGGCAATACTCAGATTTTTGGCGGAGTGTTCTCTGGAGACGAAGTTCGCTTAAGGTTTAGAAAAAATACACAATTAGGAAACTCTTCTGATGAGATCGGGCTTTTTTTGCGTGACGTTCTTCGCGAAAATCAAATCTCACCCAAGGATATCCACAAAATCGCAGTTTGCTCGGTGGTTCCAGATATGGATTACTCGCTTAAAAACTGCTGCAAAAAATATTTCGATCTTAATCCCTTTGTTCTCCAAGCGGGCGTAAAAACGGGCCTCAAGATTAAATACCGCAATCCTCTCGAAGTGGGGGCGGATCGCATTGCGAACGCCATAGCAGCCACTCACCTTTATCCCGGTAAAAATGTAATCATTGTAGACTTTGGCACAGCAAACACTTTTTGTGCAGTGAGTGCAGATAAGGATTATCTCGGAGGAATGATATTTCCCGGCCTGCGCATTTCTATGGAGGCCTTGGAGAGCAAAACGGCGAAACTTCCGGCTGTTGAAATTATCGCACCTACTGACCTGATCGGACGCTCAACTGTAGAGAGCATTCAATCCGGACTCTATTACGGAAACTTAGCCATGATCAGGGAGCTTTCACGGCAGATTAAATATGAACAATTTAGGGGTTCAGAAACGGTTGTGATCGGTACGGGTGGCTTTTCGAGATTGTTTGAAAAAGAAAAAGTTTTTGATGCACTCATTGCCGATCTCGTACTGCTGGGCCTGGTTCGTGCGCTTCAGATGAATGTCTAATTGTTAATGTAAATATACAAAGCTTGACGCCTCCTCTACCTCTGCCATGACAAAATTTGTGGCAATTCCAAACGTCAATATAATGGCTAAGAAAATAGGATGTGCGCATTGAGATCGTTCAAGCCAGCGATATACGACCGCCAACCTTTACCCGAAAACTGTTTGGTGCAGACTGGAGCGATGACCGATTTTCGTCTAAACGGCTCGCGCTTTTTAATATCACTCAAATGCACTTCGATGGTCGGAAACGACATCGCAGCAATGGCATCTCTTAAGGCGTACGAATAATGGGTTAAAGCACCAGGATTTATTACCATTCCGTGCGCCCATTTTCGATTGAGATGAATCCAATCGAGCAAATCCCCTTCAGAGTTGGATTGAAAAATTCTCAAACGCACATTTTGCCTCGTAGCCCAGTCTTTCAACTTAGAGTTCAACTCAAGCAGGGTCATTTTTCCGTAAATATCAGGTTCCCTCTCCCCCAAGAGATTGAGATTGGGTCCATGAAGCACTAAAATATTTTTGAGTGTGAAACTACGCGGTGAGACCATCTACGCCTGATACCCAACCGGGGTTGAAGCAAAACCTTGAAGCGCTGAAAAAGGGCGAAGTTCGTTCTCTGCGTCCATCACGCAGTTGAGTGCCGGTGCCATAGCTCGTAACGACTCCATTAGCAAGGCGAACTCAGCCGGAAGCAAAGCTTGAGGTCCGTCGCAAAGAGCTTCGTGTGGCCGATCATGAACATCAATCATCACGGCACTTGCACCAGCGGCAAGGCTTGCCCGAGCTAGTGGGGCAATCAAATCACGTCGCCCTGATGCATGACTCGGGTCGACGATTACCGGTAGCGCGCTCATCGAGCGGACGACCGGAACTGCGCTCAGGTCCAACAAAAACCGAGTATGTTTATCAAAATGACGTATCCCACGTTCGCATAAAATAACATTCTCATTGCCACCTGAAAGAATGTAATCTGCAGCCATTAACCACTCATCGATCGTGGCCGACATTCCGCGTTTAAGAAGCACGGGTTTTTTCTGGCGAGCCACTTCTTTCAACAAAGTGTAGTTTTGCATGTTTCTCGCGCCAATTTGGATTAAATCGGCAAACTGGCTAACTACTTCAACGCTTCGAACATCCAATACTTCGGTGACGATCGGCAAACCTGTCTCTTGCCGCGCCAAATCCAAAATTTTTAAACCATCGGGTCCTAGACCCTGAAAACTATGTGGAGACGTGCGAGGCTTAAACGCGCCACCTCGAAGAACGTGAGCGCCAGCGGCCTTAACTGCATGGGCAATTCGGAGTGTTTGAGCTTCAGATTCGACCGCACAGGGACCCGCGATAACGGCAAATCTTCCAGCTCCAAAAATAACATTTCCGACTTGAATTTCTTTTTCGACCGCTTTGCGCTCAGCGAGTACTACATCTTGAACGCCTGAAAGCGCACTGATCTTCTGCACGAACATTCCCGAGAGAGGTTTTGCGTCAGCAGCTTCAATGTTAAGAATAATTTTATCGTCAGTGGCAGAAATTCGCGCTTCAAAACCAGACGCTGCTAAAGTCTTGAGCACTTGCTTTAAATCCGTTGCACTGTGATTAGGTTTCATGACGACAAACACGTTGCGCACCCCTACGTTAATTAGGCCTCGTGTTTAACACCGAAATCGCGTTCTTTCCTGTAAAATTTATTGAGCCAATCGGAATTTTATAGGGAGCTTCATTGCGATGAGTCAGACAAAATAGATTTTTTATCCAATTTAATGACGAGCGATGTTATAGGGTTCTTATGGAAAAACACATTCCCAATCCGAAAGATCATAAAAAGAAACTCGATGTTTTAAACAAAATATTTCAAGCTGAAATGGCTGGTATCGTTAGATATTTACACTATTCATTTATGATCATGGGTCACAACCGCATTCCGATTCAGAAATGGTTTCGCGATAAAGCCCAAGAAAGCATTTCACACACGACGATTATTGGTGAAAAAATTACTTCTTACGGCGGTCATCCCCCGATCGTTTCGTCCAATGTCGCCGATACTAAAGGGCACTCGGTTCACACTATTTTAGAAGAAAGTTTGGACTTCGAACTTGAGACGCTTGAACTCTATAAGCAACTTGTAAAAGTAGCTGAGGACGATATTGCGCTCGATGAATTGGCTCGCGAA
>CAYJBA010000101.1:0-8107 GCA_964367865.1 uncultured Bacteriovoracaceae bacterium
GTGCTCTTCCGATCTGGTCTGATCACCGGTGGCGCCGTGATTTTCTGGTTTGCAGGAGCATCCATGCAGGCCGTGACCACTGGCGCCTATCGCGCGGTGGAGTACATTAAGCAGCACATTCGGTTGGATTCGGATGCTAAGGCATCGGTTAAGGATTCAAAAGAAGTGGTTAAAATTTGTACTCAGTATGCTCAAGCAGGTATGCTCAACATCTTTGGTGTAATCTTTTCGTTTACCCTCGCGTTTGCCTGTTTTGATCCGACCTTTTTTGCAAGCTACCTAATTTCGATCGCAGCATTTGGTTTATTTCAGGCGATGTTCATGGCCAATGCCGGGGGCGCTTGGGATAACGCTAAAAAAGTCGTTGAAGTCGATCTTAAAGAAAAAGGTACCGCTCTTCATGCCGCTACTGTGGTGGGCGACACCGTTGGCGATCCTTACAAAGATACGTCCTCTGTGGCGCTGAACCCAATCATTAAGTTCACAACGCTCTTCGGATTGCTCGCAGTTGAAATCGCAGTCACTGCAAAAGAAGCGGCGTTCTGGATTGGATCCGTCCTTTTCGTCGTTGGCCTCTTTTTTGTAGCACGCTCGTTTTACGGAATGCGAATCAGCAAGGCTACGGTTAAGGAAGCTGCAGCTGAAGCTCGCACCCGGGTGAGTAGCGCAACCGCCTAAGGTGGCCCCCTCCTTTTGGTAAAGATTTGCGTTAAATGGCGCTGGGCCGAAGGGTCTAGCGCCATTTGCGTTTCAGCCCTTCATCCACTGTGTCGCTAGAACGACGGCAGAAAATCCATAACAATAATATCCAAAATACTTCCACTGGCCTTTTTCTAAAGAGTTAGATAGAAACTTAAGCGCCACAAGGCCTGAGAGAAATGCAAATCCCATCCCTAAAAGTCCCGGTAAAAAAAGATGAATCGGATTACTTGCCGCACCTAAACCGCTTTCGGCCGCCTTTAGTAGCCGTTTCGTTTGTAGTAAAATTACGGGCGGCGTAACAACAACGGCCAGAGCAAAACTGAACTCCTCGGCAAGCTTGCGATTAATTCCGCAGAAAAAGGCGGTAGAAATCGTCGCACCTGAGCGAGAAAAACCTCGAAAAGGCAGACAGAGCCCTTGAACGATTCCGATCCATGCGGCAGAGCTGACAGTAAGTCGTGAATTACGCGCTGATTTTTCAAATTGAGATGCAACAAGGATCAGTGTGCCGACGACGGTAAGTGAAGTTGCGATCAACGGTAGACTTCTAAACAAGTGCTCGATCTCACCTTTTTCGTGGCCGAGCCATTGCATGAGGACAATATTTTCGATTCCCCACTTGAGGCCGAGCCCCAAGACACCGGTTAAAGCGGAAGCAATTACGATCATCTTAACAAAATAAAAATGCTCTCCACGAACCGTTCCTTTTTGATTTACCAATAGCTTTTTCCATCTGTCCCAAAAGTAAAAAAGTACGGCAAACATCGTTCCGGTGTGGAGCATGACCAGCAAAAACGTCATCTCGGGTGCCCCAGGGTCGAGTCCCATCCATTTTTCGGCCACGATTACATGAGCCGAACTCGAAACAGGGAGAAGTTCGGCGGCGCCTTGAATCAGAGCCAAAACTATAATTTGTAGGATATTCATGGCTTAAAATTTTACCCGATTAGGCTAAGCGGACAAGTAATTTTACGCAACGCGGCGAGTCTTTATGCTCGGGTTTCAAGCACTTAGTTCCCACTAGAAGGTTTACGCGTTTTCAGGCAAACTTGACTCCGCTCTAGAAATGATCATGTTTAATTATACTATTGGCAAAGCCCAAGGAGTTTGAATCATGGCGATGATGAAAAGAATATTTTTGTTTCTGGCCCTTAACATGCTTGTAATGGTGACGATCTCGTTACTGCTTAATCTACTGGGAGTGAGACCTTACATCACTGCCTATGGATTGGATTATTCGCAGCTCATGGCATTTTGCCTGATTTGGGGTATGGGCGGTGCATTTATTTCGCTTCTCTTATCCAAGGTCATGGCCAAATGGATGATGGGAGTAAAGATCATCGATCCAGGCACTCGCGATCATGATCTACAAAAATTGGTAGAAATGGTTCATCACCTTGCACGGGGAGCGCATCTGCCTAAGATGCCCGATGTAGGAATTTATGATTCTCCAGAGCTCAATGCATTTGCAACGGGCCCTTCGCGACGCAGTTCGCTCGTTGCTGTATCCACCGGACTACTTGAGAGAATGAAAACCGGCGAGATAGAGGGTGTGCTTGCTCATGAAGTGACTCACATCGCTAATGGGGACATGGTGACCATGACTCTGCTCCAAGGCGTCGTCAATGCTTTCGTCATGTTTCTTTCCCGCGTGATTGCGTTTGCTTTGGCCCAAGCTCTTCGCGGAGATCGCGAAGAGAGAGAAGGAGGGTTTTCGCGCGGAACCTATTTCGTTTCGCAATTTATCCTTGAAATCGTATTTATGATTTTAGGGTCGATGGTCGTGGCTTGGTTCTCGCGTCTACGCGAATACCGTGCTGACAAAGGCGGGGCCACTCTTGCAGGTCGTGAAAACATGGTCGATGCCCTTCGGGCGCTTCAAAGGGCATACGGAGTTGTGGAATCTAATTCACAGGCTGCGGCTGTGCAGACGTTGAAAATATCAGGACATCCAACGGGACTTTTTAAATTATTTGCGTCCCACCCCCCGCTTGAGGAGCGCATCGCGCGGCTCGAAGCTCACGGATAAAGTAGCATCATCTTCCATCGGCCGGCGCGCTTAGCAAATTGCTGTCTAATGTGTAGGCGGTCGGGTCTGCCTTGCCAAAATTCAAACTGGATTGGGACCAAAATAAATCCACCCCAAAACGGGGGGCGCGGGATTTCTCTCCCTTTAAAAACTTTTTCGATAATGGCCGCGCGCTGAATCAGAGTGGCGCGATTGGGTAGAGATCTACTTTGAATCGAAGCCCATGCCCCAATCTGGCTACCCCGCGGCCTAGTTTTCCAGTAGGCATCCGATTCTTTTTTTGAAAGCTGCTTTACTTGGCCTTCTACACGGATCTGTCGGTCCAGTTTTTCCCAAAAAAAGACTAGAGCAGCATTTTTATTTGCCCGCATTTCCGAGGATTTGGGACTCGTATAGTTAGTAAAAAAGCTCAAACCCTGTTCGTTGATATCCTTTAGTAAAACAATGCGGGCTCGGGGTCGTCCGCGGGCACTGACCGTAGCAAGAGTCATCGCATTGGGGAGCCTCATTCCAAGCTTTTGAGAAGCCCGGTACCAGTTTCTAAAAAGCTTTATTGGATTCTTTATTCCCATTTTTTCAATTTCACTATTCCAGAAATAATTTCTACGTAATGAGTACCAAACATCCAAGTGCCTGGATTGAAATACTTCCCTTTTTGACCAATTGCAACTTCTCCTACATGATGGGTGTGGCCAAATACAACAGAATCAAAGCCTCGCCTCAGGAGTTCATGGGCTGCGTCGTAAAAATGAGGGTGTTCGCCAACGATTCCACGTTCGCGTCTTCGCCTCAATCGAGATTTCAACCGCTCAAAAGCGATCCAAAGCTTGTAATATTTCGGCGAGAGGTGAAGTACAAAGCCCGCGATCCAGGTGCAAAATTCATAGAGCTTGGGATATTTGATGAAAAAAGGATCGTAAAGGTGCCCGTGTTCGATCCGAATGCGCGCTGACCCCGAGCGAACATTGAGAAAGGGCGCCATCTTAAAAGCTCCCCAGTCTTCGAGAAGATTCTCTAAAACAATATCGTGGTTGCCAATGACATAATAAATATTGCAGCCGCTACGGATCGCGAGCTTTAAGGCTCGGAGAACTTCCGGAACGTCTTTCGCGATTTTACCGAAGGATACTTGCGCAATTTCAAAAACATCGCCATTAATCACAATATCGAATTTGTTTAGGGCCGCCCATCTTAAAAAGCCAATCACGCGTTCTCGCGCGTGAGAAAAAGGGTTGCCCAAGTGTAAGTCAGAAATGACGATCAGTCTTTCGGATCGAACATCTGTGATCACGCGAGATCGTCCGAAACCGTGCCAAACTCGGAACTTTCAAAAATCGCTTTTAAACGTTCGCGTGCGTCGCCCGAGGTGCTTTTCTGGACTGCCTCGAGCATGCGCTCATTGGTAGTGCGTAACCTTCGGCTCAAATGTTGAAGCATCTCAAAAGCAAATGTGGGATCACGGCGGATTTTTAGCAAAAAACCACTCGGCTTTAAAACGAGAAGAGTGGTGGCTCCGTGAGCACGGGCGGTGGCTGACCGAGGCTGTGACTCTAAGAGTGCCATGTCTCCGACAAAATCCCCTTTTTTAAGTGTAGCTAAAATAACGTCATTATTACCCGAGCGTTTGCTGACGAAAAGCTCGCCTTCTTGTACGATGTACATTTCGCGGGAATCTTCGCCTTCGGCGAAAATAACCTCTTTATCATTATAGGTTCGAATCGATTCGTGGCCAAAACGTTTAGCATCATTTAATTTCATTGTTGCGCCTCAAATAAAACTCTTGGTAAAAATAGCGTCCCATTAAAAGCAAAATCCCTGTCGTAATGTAAACGTCTGCCACGTTAAATATCCCGGTCCTCAGATTTCCGATTCCGACATTCATAAAATCAATGACCCGTCCCTGGGGTCTAAAGGCACGGTCAAATAGATTGCTGGCCCCGCCGCTGATGACCAATGCGTAGCAAATCAAATCTGCAAATCCGAGTTTTTGATCAATGACGATGTAAAATAAGAAAAGAACAAGAAAAACTGCAACTCCGAAGGTCAAAAGCCAGAACCTAGCGCCCTCAGATAGGCCGGCCCCTAAACTCAGAAAGGCCCCCTGGTTTTCAGCATACTCAAAGCGAAAAAAATTCCAGAAATAGGCGAGCGGCATTTTTCCTCTTAGGCTTGAAATAGCAAATTGTTTTGTGACTTGGTCTATCCCAAAGCCCGCGAGCAGGATCCCTGAAACCAGTGTGATACGTCGAAGTTGAGACATTTCCATTAAAAATCCGTAAAGGCAGATACTTTGTTTGCCCCCATCTGTGGGACGAGTAATATTTTACTTTTTAAAATGTAACCGATATCAGCTGAGTTTTTAAATCCAGAAAATATTTCATGAGCTTCGCCCTTAGGTGTGACTCGAAAAATCCTGCCCGCCACCCAATCCGAAACGAGATAATTTCCGCTTTCTTCTAATTCGAGTCCATCCAAATTACCTAAGGGGGCAGGGGATAGGCCATATCTTTTGTGAGTATTGAGACCAAATCGTAGGAGTCGTCCTGGAGTCTTTGTTGACCAATCTGGATTTGGGTTTCCCCAAGACGCGACAATTAAGTATTTCCCTTGAATTAAAAGGCCATTAGGTCCATCTGTCCAATTTCCTTTGACGAATAGAGTGGGTTTCTGGTCGCGAATTTGAAAAATCGCATTGGCAAAGGTATCCGAAACATAGACCGTGTTATCCTCACCAATCACCAAATCATTTAGAAATTTTGCGTCTGGAATTGAAACGCGTGACAAAATGCGCGCGGATTTAATTTCAATGGAGACGACTTCGTCAATATTGGTCACCCAAAGAACGCCGTTTTTGGCTCTCAGTCCTTTAGGGGCGCTCAGGTGGTCGACCCACTTAGCGCTGAGTATTTTACCTTGGGGAGAAATTTTGGAGATCCAACCTTTTCCATCTTTTTGGTCTGGAGCACCGGCAACGTTTGAAACGAATATCAAATCCGATTCGGGATCATAGTACGCGCTCTCGGGCGTTTCCATCGATTCGGTGATGGTCCAGATTTCTTTAGCCGCAAAAGCTGGAGTAAGACTCAGTGCGACAAAGATCGACCCAAAAAGTAAGGATATTTGAAGTGTTTTAGTGAATGGCATAGTGATTCAAAATAAGCCGGCATGGAGTCAAAGACAAGGGACAATCAAGACACTTTTCGTTGTTTTTTGGGTTCTACAGTCTCGGGGAAAAAGGCTGATTTAAAGGCACCCGTGACATGAGGTGAAAATAGATTCCAAAAGCCGCGTCTTCCACATTCGTGGAGCGGATTAATATCTGGTTTTTTAGAATGGTCCCTGATCAGTTGATAAAATTCATCCGAGAGGCCGATTATTTCAGCAACTTGAGAGATACCTCCGCCCCCGATTTTTTTTGGAAACCCAGTTTTATCTCTGCGTTCGTGATGTTGTTCTACAGCCTGGATGACTACCGGGTTCATTCCAGGTAAAGATTTGAGGATAATAGCGCCGTTAGTGGGGTGAAGTGAAAATATCTTCTTTTCCTCCTCGCTCATTTCTGCAAAGCGCTCTTCGCGGATGGCCTCGGTGGGTGCATACAGCCCGATATCGTGAAAAAGAGCGGCCACGCCAACCGTAGAAAGAGCTTTTCCAAAATTAAAATCAAGAGATTTAGCAAGTATTGAAGCGATGACTGTAACTCCTATTCCATGATTGTAGGCAGCTAAGTTTTCGATAAAGCTTTTAACAGTAGAATTTTTGGTTAGCTCCATACTACGAATGAGTTGTTCGACATTTCCTACAAACTGCTTAGCAAATTCCATTTTTGAAGGATCGAGAGTGCCTTGTACATAATTGAGTGCTTCTTCACCAAATTTGAGAGTCTGGCTTGCTTTTACGCTTGGGGCTAAGCTTGGACTTTTTAGGATCGCCGACACGACTTTGTCTTCGTAGTTTAAATAATGCTGCTGCACCTCTCTCTTGAGGTAAAAATGAGTTACCCCTTTGTTGATGTAGGTCATGACTCGGTCGGGATTAAAGATGTCTCCTGCTCGAAGGATTTTGATGTACTTCGATTGCGAGAGCCGTACGTAAATATCAAAATAGGAAACCGAACCTGAAAGAAATTCCTGAGCTTTTGTTGTAAAAAAATCGTTATCCGCACCCTGGATCGTGTCATCCAATGCGTCTTTGTTTTGACTTGCGACCTGGAGTGCATCTCTCGGATCAAAAATAGAAGCCTTCGGAACCGTTACTTTAAGAAGTTCGGTATATTGAATCGGCTTTTTTAGGATGTCTTGAACGCCCATGGCTTTTAGAATAGCTGGGTTCAGGGCGGACAACGGCTGCAGTGGGGATGCAGGGTCCAAAACGAAGAATATGAGTGCTTCGGGGTGAGTTCTTCTTGCGAGGTGGGCAAGAGTTATCCCTTCGCCCTCCTTAAAATTAAGGCTGATAAAAATTCCGGAAATGGTTTCTTTGAACTGAGACAAAACTCTTTGCCCCTCCATCGGGGTTCCGGCAATAATTGGAGGCGCCAATTTGGACTGGGGATCGTTAAATACTGCATCGATGAAAACAGGGTCATGATCGATCACGATGATTGGATGCAGCTTTTCACGCACAATAAGAGAGGGTGCAGAACTAGGCTGTGAAGGGGCTTCCTGACTCATTAACAAAATCCTCCGGAATACGTACAGCAGGGGCTACTGGACGATCAGTCTAATCGGGTAGCCTAGGTATAATTCTATAATAGTATGACTAAAATAGTCAATTAAATTTTCTTCTTAAAATGTTCTTATAAATTGGGAGTTTATCCATAAAAATCAAGAGTTAAGCCCCCACTAATTGTTTAAGTAAATAGCATTTTTTACCGAAAAGATCCCTGAGGCGAACCCAGATATGAAGAAAAAGAGAATACTGCTGGTCGAGGATTCGGAGTACTTTCAGGTTTTAACGAAGAAAGTCTTGGGAAGCGATTTTGAAGTAGTTTGTGTTTTTCAGGCGGCCGACGCGCTGAAAGAAGTCGAAAAGACCAAATTTGATTTGATCCTCTTGGACGTGATGCTACCCGACGGCGATGGGTTTCTCCTATGCGCGCAGCTCAAGAACGCAAAAAAATGTGCTCATACACCGATCATTTTTATTACCGCAAAAACGGGCGTAACCGAAAAAGTAACAGGATTTTCTTTAGGTGCTGAAGATTATATTGTTAAGCCTTTCGAGCCGCTTGAACTGAGAGCACGAGTCGAATCTAAATTGAAATCCGGTGCACTTCATCGTATTTCGGGTGAATCTGCAAATGAATCGCCCATAGAATTGAACGAGGAAGCAAAACACGCGGTGGTTAGAATTCGGCAAAAAACTCGAACCCTC
>CAYJBA010000101.1:8117-8582 GCA_964367865.1 uncultured Bacteriovoracaceae bacterium
CTTACGCCCACGGAGTTTTCAATTTTAGGATTTTTTCTGAAGCATCAAGACCGGGTGATTTCTAGAGAAGAATTAGGTCAATTTCTCTGGAAGAGCGTTGACGAGGCAGCAGGAGGCCGAACTCTCGATCGGCACATTAGCTTTTTACGTAGAAAATTATTGTCGCAATCTCATTGTATCCAGACGGTTTCTGGATCCGGATATCGATTTAGTGTCAATGGTGTTCGACGCCGTAAAGCAGCTTAGAGCTCCGAGGAAAGGTGCTCAGCGATGAAAGTCGAAATTCTCAAAGCATTGGCCCAAGGATTAAATCGGGCAACTACACTTGGAGATTCACTTAAAATCGCTCTAGATGCCATCTGTACGACGATGAACTGGTCGGTAGGTCACGTGTACCTAGTGGATCAGGAAAAGCAAATACTCACTCCTTCAAATATTTGGTATACTCGAAAATCTGAAATCTAT
>CAYJBA010000102.1:0-8486 GCA_964367865.1 uncultured Bacteriovoracaceae bacterium
CATGGAAACCGTATTTATTTAGGAGACCGCGACTGCACAATTCAACGCAGGCATCAGAAGCTAATCGAAGAGGCACCATCGCCTGTAGCCGATGCAGAGTTGAGAAAAAAAATGGGCGAAGCTGCGCTTCAACTTTGCAATAAAGTTTCTTATGAAAACGTCGGAACCGTCGAGTTTTTGGTAGATGAGAAGAAAAATTTCTACTTTATGGAGATGCACACTCGAATTAAAGTGGAGCATCCTGTAACTGAAATGGTCACTGGGATTGATCTCATTAAGGAGCAAATTTGGGCAGCGGCCGGACGTCCTTTAAAAATAAAGCAATCCGATGTCAAAATTCAATCGCACTCAATTGAATGCCGAATTAACGCAGAAGATCCCGAAAGATTTACTCCCTCCCCTGGAAAAATTACGGCGCTTCATGTACCGGGCGGATATGGAGTACGAATCGAGTCCTTTGTTTATGATCAATACAAAGTAGTGCCTTTTTATGATTCGATGATCGCAAAGCTGATTGTTCACGCGCCCAATCGAATGGATGCGATTGCGAAAATGCGTCAGGCGCTTGACGAGTTCGTGGTCGAAGGAATTAAAACAAATATTCCGTTTCATAAGAAAATTTTAGCCAGCAAAAAATTCCGCGACGCCGATTTCGACACCCATTTTTTGGAAGAATTTTTACCGAAATACGAGTAAAATTAAATAGATGTGATGGAAAATTCCAAGGACGGTACCCGCGTCGATTTGGGTGAAGATCTGTTGGATGGACCTACTCGTACAGGGGTTTCTGGAGCTACGCATTCGGAGCCTACGCACTCTCCACTGAAAATTCATGAAATCGACGATCAACTTCATAGCGCACGAATCCTCATTCAAGAGAATTTATACGACGAGGCAAAAAAAGTTTTACGCAAGGTAGCAATTCAATATCCCGAGTCCCGTATGGCTCGTCATTTGTTGGCCGAGATTCAAGAGCTCGAACTCAAAATTTTACTCACCGAGGATTCTTCGAGCCGAAAGCGTCGCAGATTGGACGAACCACTCATGGAGCTCCTGGGTGATCCTAAAGATCGAATTAGCAAATTGGATTCGGATTTAAAATTAGGAATTTCAAACGATTCGATTCATGCCGATGCCACGGCCCTCATTGAAGACTTGGGCGGGGTCGATTCTTACGAAAAATTTGCTAAGGCGATAGAAGAGCAGTTTGCCGGAGGAAGTGTTCGAGAACGACTTGATATCGCAATTGCCTTTCACGAAATGGGTTTAAAAAAACTTGCGGCGCGATTGCTTAAGCCAGTTCTTCATGCATTTTCTGATTCAGCCGGAAAAGTGGATGAGTTGAAATTAGGGGCACTTGCACTCTTCGCTTCGTCGCTCATCGATATAGGCAACCCGTTTGACGCAACTTTAGAGCTACAACCGATCATTCAGGACACAGAAGTGCCGATCGAAAAAAAATTAGAGCTTTTTTATTTGATGGGGCGCGCCTCAGAGCTGATCGGAAAATCCAAAGAAGCGGAGCTATGGTTTGAACAGGCAGCAAAGATAGATCCGTATTATAGAGATGTTCGTACGAAATTACGGAGCAAGAAGCCCCGGATTTAAAAGACATGAAGTCTAAAAAGCGGCCGTTTCTCACTTTTATTGTAGTCGTGGGCGCTCTTGTAGCTGTAGCGGTGTGGTATATCCAAAGTCCCGCTTTTGCTCGTCAGGTAAAAAGACTCGCAGCCCGATATCTTCCAAATGATCTGGGAATAGACGGGGATTTTTCAGAATTTGCCGTGAAGTTTTTTCCGCCGGGTATATCCATACGAAATCCTAAACTTCAGGTACAAAGGCAAAACGTCGCTGACCTACCCGTAGGGATGAAAATTACCGCTGAAAGAATAGATCTAATCTTTCTACCTCTGCAAATGTTTTCCGGAAAAATTAGTGTGAGTGAGGTTGTCATTGTTAGCGGAGATGTATTTTTGCCGCTACCCGGTGATC
This sequence comes from uncultured Bacteriovoracaceae bacterium, assembly GCA_964367865.1. GTDB lineage: Bacteria > Bdellovibrionota > UBA1018 > UBA1018 > UBA1018 > CAYJBA01. The sequence goes on from CAYJBA010000102.1 coordinate 1,993, forward strand.
ACCAAACAAAAAAAAATAAGCATGCAGGGCGCTCCGGATTACACTGGGATGATTTGGTGTCCGTTCGTATAGACGCCGCGGTCGTTCAAAATACCCAACTCCAAGTGACCTCACCCTCAGGCACAGATCTCTCCTTTTTGGCAAACTATCTAAGATTAGCCCAGGAGAAAACCCGCGCAGGCCCAGGCTATCGGCTTTCGATGGAAATCAAGGATCTGGATGGAAAATTTACGTCATCCCTCGTGGTTCCGACCCGCTTAGAACGAATACGCGCATCCGGACAAGTCAACGCTCTGGGACTTCGTTTTGAGGAACTGTCAGCTATTTCAGCGGGAATCGAGATTTCGTCGAGTGGCTTAATCAAGGGAAATATTCTGGAGCCCAAAGGCTTAGTGTTAGATGCAAACGTAAATTTAAAGGGCGACTTACAATCAGGTTTTAAAATGGCTGAGATTTTAAAACGATCGCAAATAATAGCTAGCAGGGCGATTAGGCCATTCAATATTCCGGTCCAAGGGCGTGTTGCTTTTAGTGGAAAGGTAAAGGCGGAGCTGGATAGTGTGTTAGAAACTCTAAAGGTAGAAGGTCGAATTTCCGGCAGCGCGCTCTCCTATGAGCAATGGAGCGCGGAGGATTTGTCAGCGGAAGGAGTTTGGACCGCTTCGCCCAAGGGGGGCGAGATTGCGATTACCCATGCTGAGATCATTTCGAAAGAGAGAAAGAGGGTAGGCGGAACTCAGCCAGGTGGTGGCGGTAAAATTGAATTGGGGCCAGTTCAGTATTCACTTGAAAATCCAGGCCCGATTTCAGTGCCGCTCCAGTTAACGGATGCCCATGTGCATTGGCTTGGAGCGGGTGCACTTAAGGACGTCTATCCGCTTAACTTTAAGGTGAGTGGTCCGGCCGAGATAACTTTTAACCCACCGACTAAGGCCACGGCTTGGGGAGTTCAAACCAAGCTCGAGTTTCAAATTAAAGATTTTCAACTCGACAATCAGAGACTCGGAAAAATTAAACCCCTGCATAAAGTTTTGGATATTCAAGGCTTCGAGCTCACCGGTGGTTTAGCTGTCGATCCATCAGGAATAAAACCTGTAGGTCTATTTCTTAAGCTTCCGAATAGCCAACTGGGAGTAAGTGGTAAAATTGATTTTAAAACAGGTTACGATCTTTATGCTTCAGGTCCAGTCTCGCTCAGCGATTTTGGTGAAATTGCCGAAAATAAAATTAGGGGCGATGGAACACTGGATATTCACGCGCATGGCCCATCCTCGCGGGTTTTTATCGATTTTGACACGGACATCAAAGATGCGTTTTATCTTAATCTAAATTTGGGTCAACTCAAAGGCCGCCTGACTTGGGATGACGACCCCTCACATCTCATCTTTACGAACTGTAATCTCAAAAAAGGTTCGACCACCTATATCGGCAATGGAGAAATCGACCTTGGAAAAAGCGATGCGATTAATCTCGATTTTAAAGTTCCTCAAGGAAATATTTATGATTTTATTCAAATTTTTGATGTCTTAACCAAAGACCTGGCGTGGTTGCCTCGAACCCTTGTAGGGGGACTCTCAGGGGACTTTGCCGTAACCGGGGGGATTGATCTCAAAGCGCTTAGGGTCCTTGCTAATTTTTCTGGGACTAATTGGGAATATTGGGGGGAGCGATTTAAAAACGTTTCTATCAAGGGTGGGTATGATCGCGGTAAATATCTGATCTCCGACTTTCAGGCAACGAAACAAGGCAAAAAATTGTACGGAAAAATCTCCTATGACCAAAATAAAATTTTAGATTGGAGCTTTCGAACCGCCGGAATGTTGCTCAACGACTTAGATCATTTCGCAGCGCTCGACGTCCCTGTTCGCGGTGTTTTCAATTTAAATTCGTCTGGAAACGGAAAAGAGGGATCGATCGTCTCGAACACTGATATTCAAGTTACTGGCTTTGCAGTTCGAGGACTGGCGATGCCGGATAGTGAAGCATCCATTAAAGCTGAGAACGGAATCTTAAAGATAAACGGCGTTGCACTAGGGGGCCAAGGCATCGTAGATGCGACCTATGGGTCGACCCCGGGCACAAAAAATACGATTCGCTTAGATGCGAAAAAATTAGATTTTTCGACAGTTATTCTACTTTTAAATCCTACCCTGATGACGGATCGAAGCTTAGCTGGATCTATTTCTGGTGAACTTCAGCTTTCCTATTTTACAGGAAAAGCAGACCGCCTTTCAGGAAGAGTGGATCTGCTCGAGTATGTTCTCGCAAAAACAGGCTCGGTCTTTCAATTAACAAAACCAGTTTCATTTAAGTTGTCAGACGGGACTTTCGATATTCGTGACATCCTCATTGAAAGTAGAGGCCGAAAGGCAATGGCCTGGCTCAATGGACGTGAGGGAAGACTCGAAGGAAAAATAGTAGGGGACACGGATATATCACTTGCCGAGTTTTTTACATCCTCCGTTACATCTGCCTCAGGTAAAATGGAATTAAGTTTCGCAATTGGGGGGCGAATTACCGAGCCCACTTTTTTTGGAAAAGCGGTTATCGAAAATGGCAGGTTGGTAGTTCCCTCGGTTGAAACCCCATTTGAAAATATCAGTGGTACCTTTCAGCTTCGCCAAAACGTTATTGCAGTCCAGGGGCTCACCTCTGAGCTAGCAGGGGGCCACGTTAGCGCAGAAGGGACCCTTACGGTATTACCAGATCGTTATCCCACGCTCGCGCTCAAAGGCACGTTGTCCGGAAACAAGTTAAAAGTACCACCGTTTCAATTCGCAAAAGTTAGCGGTGCTCTTACTCTAGAGGGTGACAAACTACCCTACCAAGTTGAGGGCAATGTTGTGGTGACTTCTGCATTATGGAAAGAAAAAGTGATGAATCAAAAGCAAAGTGGGAGTTTGCGCGCGATGAGGTATACCCCACCACCGACCCAGCTTTCAGAGGGTGGGTCCTCAAAGTTTAGATTAAATATAGGCGTTCAGGCGGACCATGGTGTTTTTGTTCAAAATGATCTCTTTGACGCTGAAGTAAAAGCAAAAATGACTGTGGTTAATACATTAGAAACACCAAGACTATTAGGTAGCGCAGAAGTGATTCAAGGGAAAATGTTCTTTAAAGATCGTGTTTTTCAAATTCAATCTGCCAATGCAATCTTCGACAACCCGGCGGTACTTAACCCAAAATTTAGTCTGACAGCGACAACAGATGTGAGCCGAGCGAAAATTCAACTTTTTGCCTCGGGGCAACTCGATAAAATTGAAAAAATAAAAACGGAGTGGAGTTCAAATCCCGTGATGCCTGAGGGAGAGATTTTGCAGCTCCTTGCGTTGGGCATGACCTCAAGTGAGCTTAAAAAAATCGGGTCAGGCGATCGCAGTATTATCGAGCAAAGCGAGGCAGCCTCGCTCATACTTCATTCGCTTGATTTTAACCGCGAAGTTCAAAAGCAAACGGGATTTCAAATTCAACTCGAGGAGTCGGTAAATACACAAACAGGCACTAGCGTGTTTCGACCAAGCCAAGGCGACGCTGCGGCCACTCGTATTGTTATTAGAAAAAAATTGCCAGGAAACTTCGAAATCACTGGTGGTAGTACCGTGGGCGGAACCCAAAACGAAAAACAAGGGAGCATAGAATATCGGGTAAATCCAAGTATGTCAGGGAGTTTGGTTATAGATAACTACATAGCGCCTGATGCTGAGGGCAACAGAACCTCTTATGGAGCCGATTTTAAATGGGAAAAGCGCTTCAAATGAGATTAATCGCTATCCTTTGCATTTTAGTTTGGGCCGTCCCGACCTTTGCGGCCCGCGAAACAGTTGAACTCGATCGTGTTGAGGTGTCTGGAGTAACAGTTTTTGCCGGCGCAGATATCGAAGGGTTGTTAGAGATAAATCCTGGAGAAAAGCTTGAGCGTATTAAAGTCGTTCGAACGGCAGAAAATCTTCAGGCTTACTATCGAATGAAAGGATACGAAGAGGTTTCGATTAGAAGTCGAGCTTTTCATCGAAAAGGGGAGCGTGGAATAGTCGAAAACGTCTTGGAGTTTAATGTTACTGAGGGTCAGCCGACCAGAATCGCCGCTGTTGAGTTTTTGGGTGGCGATGAGCAGGACGAGAGTTCAGCGCGTATCTGGAAAAAAGTCGCAGCGGAGCTAAAAAATCGCGCTGGGTTTAACCCCGGTGATATTTATGATCAGGAAAGAATTGCCACTAGTAAGCGCAACTTCCAGGAAACTCTGGCTTCAGAGGAGTATATTGGGGCACGCGCAGATGATGTACGAATCATTGAGGTGGCCGAACCCAAAGGTATTCCAGAAGCGAAGCGCAAGGCGAGTCGTTGGGTAAGGCTTGAGTTTCATGTGAATTTGGGTGATCGAGTCACCTTTGGCTTTCGCGGAAATGCTTTTTTAAATCAACAGGAATTAAAAACCATTGTTGATGATCAAAGAAGCGTGGGCTTGGGCAAGGAGTATGTGGGAGTCATTCGAAAGGCCATAGAGGATGAGTACCGCTCGATTGGTTTTGCACAAGCAAAGGTAACACCTTACACATTTGAACATTCGCGCTATAAAGAACGGCACGTTACCTATGTCATTGACGAAGGACCTCGCGTTGTCGTTGATTCCATTGATTTTGATGGAAATATTGTTTTTAGCTCAAAAGAACTTCGAAGAGAGTTTCTCAATCACGCGTCCCAGTTAATTCAGACGGATATTTATTTTGAAAAAGATATTCAAAAGGCCGCGGACTTATTGATTGAATGGATTAAGTCCAGGGGTTATTTGGCCGCAAAACTAGTGACCATTAGCACTGTTTTTCCTGTTAAAGCGAAAACAAAAGTTCAAAGAAGCTCAGTTAAAATAACAATCTATCTGTACGAAGGTCAGCAAACGGTAGTACATAGCGTAAATTTCACCGGAATTAAGGTGTTTTCAGTCGAAGAAGTTACGAAAATGCTTTCTGCCTATGAAACGGAGCCACTCAATCTTTTTGCATTCACAGATGGAATAGAAACTCTTAAGTCAGCCTACCGAGGAAAGGGATATCTGTCCGCCCAAATCGTCAATGAAAACTCCGAAGCGGTTATTAAGTACTCACAGGAAAATCGAACGGCAGAAATATTTGTTGATGTGAGCGAGGGTCCCCTCTTTAAAGTGAGTCGAATTCAAATCGAAGGACTTATAAATACTAAAGAGAACATTGTTCAGCGGCAGCTTGAATTTAAAGCAGGAGATATTCTTGAAGAGTCGAAAATCACGGAGACTGAGGCAAATTTAAGAAGGCTTGGCTTATTTTCTGTTATTTCAATTAAGTTATTTGATGATCCAGAGCGCAAGGACGGAAAAATCGTTAGAGTCTTGTTACAAGAAGGAACGCCAGGCTATTACGGAATGGGTATTGGAATTAGAAATGACCTAGGCCCTCGCGTTTTTGGTCGCGCGGGTTACTCCAATCTTTGGAATCGAAATCATTCAGCCTTTGGAAGTGTCGCGGCAAATCGTAGGTTAGAGAGTTTTCGCCTTTTCGAATATCAGGCGCAAGTGGGTTACATCTGGCCTTGGTTTGTTTTAGATGAGATGGCGATGAGGGTTACCGGGACCGTATCTCAAAATCAGTATCTTTTATTTGATTCGCAGACCCGTTCTGGCGCGGTGACTTTTGATTTTCCTTTAGTGAAAAGTCGATCATTTATGATTGGACTCACCTATAATCTCGAGAGCATTCGACAGTTCAATGCGCCAGATGAACTAGATAATGGCGATTTACGAGTGGGATCGCTGACCCCAAGTCTAAGACTCGACTTACGAGATCATCCTCTGAGTCCGACTAAGGGATTTTATGCATTCACCTCCTTTGAACTAGCCGCTCCTGCAATGGGTTCTCAATCCACCCCCTATCCGATAGGCTTTTTTCGTTACAATGCGCGTGCCGATTATCTCTTTTCTCCCCTTTATAATGTGATCTGGTTTTGGAGCGCTCGAGCGGGTTTTGAGCATCAGATTTACTCGCAAAATCCGACACAACCGGGGAGCGGTGTGATTCCCATTAGTAAAACCTTTACCTTGGGAGGAGCCGGGAGCTTGCGTGGATTTAAAGATCAAGAATTGAATCTTCAGAAATTTCAGGTCACTCAGGCCTCGTACGTTAATTATAGGACACAGCTGGATCTACCATTTGCTGGAGCGCTGAGGTTCGGTCCTTTTTTAGATGCTGGAAATCTTTTAATCGACACTTTTTCGTTGGGACGCCTGCGTTTTGGAACCGGAGTGGGATTTCATTATCAAACACCGATTGGTCCTGTAAACGCCGATTGGGGATTTAAAGTGGCCCCGCAACCTGGAGAGAGTCCGATGGAGTTTAGTTTTACGATTGGGATTATTTAATTCGGCCCCTTATAGAAGCGAACCGGTCATCCTGACCTTGCCTGCATAAGACATCTTCCTGATTCAGGAATTCTCTTCTATAAGGGGCCGAATTAAATAATCCCAA
>CAYJBA010000103.1:0-8456 GCA_964367865.1 uncultured Bacteriovoracaceae bacterium
CAAGCGATCCATCAAAAATGCAGCTCGCGCCATATAACCAGAGTCTTCGAGCATCAAAATAAAGAAAAATAGAAATAATATCTGGGGAAGAAAAACCACAACCGAACCAAAACCTGCAAGTGCGCCCTCAATCATTAAACTGCGCAGCGGACCGTCTGGCATTTGAATCCGAAGCCAGCCCGAAACCCCGTCTAAGCCTGCCCTAATCCAATCCTGGGGAACAGTTGCCCAATTAAAAATGGCCTGAAAAACAACGAGCAGCATGAGAACTAAAAACAAAGACCCCCACAAGGGATGTAATACAACCCGATCAATTCGATCAGTCCAACTGCTTCGACTGACAGGTTTTGATATGGCCCGCTTTAAAAGCGAGTCGACCTCAGTGAATCGCTCCCTGATTTCTTTTAAGCCATGGGGACCCGGACTAACCCTACTCGGATCACCATCGAGTCCTTTTAAAATTTCACTGGCTTTAGCAATTAATTCAGACACACCTTCTCTTTGCGGCGCAACTGTAGGAATCACCGGCATCCCGAGCCCTCGAGACAACGTTTCAATATCAATCTCAAGTCCTCGATCTCGAGCAAGATCCATCATATTGAGTGCTAGAATCATTGGCCGGCCTGTTTTCTTGAGTTCAAGAATTAGCCCTAAATTTCTTTCTAAATTGGTAGCATCTGCAACCGCAATCAATAAATGGGGGCAAGCCTGATCCGGTTGTGTGCCAAAAATAACGTCCCTTGTAATTTCTTCATCCAAGGTACGCGAGTCCAAACTGTAGGTACCTGGCAAATCGATCAGAGTCAGAATTTCTCCATCCGGAGTTTTAAGCGGACCTTCTTTTCTTTCGACGGTAACGCCGGGGTAGTTGGCGACTTTTTGCTTGCCCCCAGTCAGTGCATTAAATAGCGCTGTTTTTCCGCAGTTTGGATTTCCGGCCAAGGCGATAATTGGAAACTTAATCATGTGAAAGCTTAACCTCAATCAAATGACCCTCGGATCTCCGCAACGCAATCAGTGCGCCGCGAACTCGCACCACGATGGGATCATGACTTAAAGGAGCCTGGTGCACTACTTCGAGGTGCGAGCCCTCCAAAAATCCCATTTCGAGAAGCCGGTGAACTATCTCCACAGACTCACCCTGAGCATCTGGGGGGCCGACAGAGACAATCTGTCCGCGATCGCCGGGCATCAATGTTCCCAAATTTTTAGTAATGAACGCGCTCACAAAAGATCCTCCACGTGCTTGATCCCCTCTTTGAGGAGCTGATCGATGTGATGATCATCGAGCGAATAAAATAGAGTGCGGCCATCACGCCTTACTCGAACCAGCCGCAAATTTCTCAAAGTCCTCAAATGGTGACTGACCGCCGGTTGGCTCATTCCGACGAGAACTGCAAGGTCACCCACACAGACTTCGCTGTGACTCAGTGCCCACACAAGCTGGACCCGAGAACTATCTCCCAATGCTTGAAACGTTTCAGCCAAAAGGTGAAACCTCTTTTTGGAACGCAAACCTTTCACGATTTTTTTTCTAAGCACAGAAACCATATATAAACATCTGTTTATATAATAATATATACAAGTGCAATAATTTTAGTCACATTTTGCTGGGAGTTGTCCGTTTGCGATTAAAGACTACCCCAATCAAGACAGATGGCATAACCCCAGCAAACTAGTTCGCTATAGAAAACCTATGCGCCACTGTAACTAGGAAAATTATTCCCATTACGAAATTCTGAGCAAACGGCCTGTTTCGACCCCGTCCGTTTTAAGGCAATAGAAAATGCCATTGGAGTTCCAGAGTCGCAAAAAAGCAAAACTGAGCTTAGGTCTGCAGCTGCAAGAACTTTTTTACCTTTACTCGTTGCATTATTTTATCCATGAAATTATTTGATACACATTGTCAATCTAGTTGAATTCGACCTTCTCTTCAGAGAGAATATTCTAATGGAATCCGAGCAGTTTAAAGTGTCCTTTTCTCTAGGGACTAGATTGCTGGTTAGCGTGGTTTCGCTGTTGTTGATCGTCATCGTTTTTTTAAATCTATCAGCCATTTTTCTGATTAGAGACGATAAGCGTGCCTATACCTACCAGACCTTGACCACCCAAGCTAATTTAGCGGGCCGCGAATTTGCTAACACCCTGAGTCGCTCGCTCAACACCCTAAGACTCAGTTTAGCTGCCATCGACCCATCAAAACCTGTTACGCTTCAGCAATCCAACTCGCTACAAGTTGTGGTCGACAATCAGCTCGAGTTTGGTTTGACCGCATTTTACACTGTCGATTTTGTAAATTTAAAAACAACCGGACTGCTATTCCGCGAAAAAAAGGACAATAAAGACCTTAATTTAAGTCCCGAAGAATACGCGCCTTTGCTTTCACTTTTTCAACCCGTCTCGCAAGAGCTCCTAAAACAAGGGTTTGCGTTTCAAAATGTAACAAAACTTGGAGGAACTCCAGTTCTCGCTGTTTACCTTGCCGACCTTGCCTATTCTAACCCCACCGTTGGGACCCCAATCGCCGTGGGTTTTATGTCGATCTCAAAACTATTTGGAAACGACTTCGGCAACATGAATATATCGATCGCTTCAAAATCAGGACGTATTCTTTTCGACACAAACCCTGCGAGATTTTTTTCGAAGCAAAATATTTCGGGCGAACCCTTGTTTCAAATCAGCACGGCGAATCCCACTTTAAATGGAACGCAGGAATTTGAACAAAACGGAGAAAAATTTCTCGGTAGTTATGTCCATCCCGGTTTAGATCTGATTGTTCTTGCGAAAACTGAGTGGAAAAAAGCAAATCGATCGACCTACCAGTTGATTGAAAAATTTGTACTTCTGGGCGCGATGGCCCTCGGCGCGACCATTATTTTTGCGATACTTTTTTCTAGAACACTCACAGCACCTATAGCATCTCTTTACGCCGCCACCCAAAAAGTTGCGAAAGGGCAATTTGAATTAAATCTTCCCATTGGAGGGAGTGACGAGATTGCGGCACTCACGGATTCCTTTAGCGTGATGTCAAAAAAAATTGGCGTATTAATTAAAGAAAGCGCGGTTAAGGCGCAGCTCGAGGGCGAGCTGGCAATCGCTGCGCGGGTCCAAGAAACCCTGATTCCACCTCCTACGATTCGCCATAAGCAGTTATACGTCAGAAGCTTTTATCGGGCCGCTTCTCAGTGTGGCGGAGACTGGTGGGGATTTTTTACTTCAGGAAACAAGGTTTACATTCTCATTGCAGATGCCACGGGACATGGATTTTCTAGCGCTTTAATTACAGCCGCTGCTCGCGGTGGGATGAGTGCAATTTTAAAATTCCTAGAGTCCATTCCACAATTGACCATCACCCCGGGGAGGCTACTAGCTTTTATCAATCAGGTTATTTTTGATTCGTCCGCCGGGCAAATCAACATGACTTTTTTTGTTGCCATGATTGATCTCGATGAGATGACTCTAACCTACTCCAATGCGGCTCATAATCCGCCCTGGCTGTTTCAAAAGCGGGACGGTAAGCTTTCTAAATTGAGCCTCACGTGCCCTGGAGACCGCCTAGGCGAAATTCGAAATGTCCCTCTCTACGAAGAAAAGAAAATAAAAGTTGAGCTAAATGACCTTCTCTTTCTCTACACGGACGGCCTGACTGAAGGACCCGACGCCGAAGGAAAACTCTACGGAAAAAAGAGACTCATCGGATGCCTCGAAAAGGGAATGGGCGGCGGCCCTGATGCGGTCATGAACGGTATTTTATCTGATTTTTACGAACACAACGGCGATCGACCACTCAATGACGATATCACAATTGCAATAGCCCAGTTTGTGACTCCAGGAAGCTAATCTATGTTTAAGAAATTTGAATTGAAAAACTGGGAAACCACACTCATATTAACCGCCATTATTATTTTTATTATTTCTCTCCTACTCTATTTTCTAGATATGGGATTTATTTCTAGACTTGTCGGACTTGACGATACTCGAAAAAATCAAGTGGTAGGAATCCTTGCCGCCCAGTCGCCAGAAGTAAAGCGACAGCTCGAAGGAGAGTCCTCATTTAAAGACATCAAATCAAATGCACAACTCTACAATTTAGACACCATCGTAACAGGTACCGAGACTGGCGGAAGCATAAGTCTTGACGACGGGACGCAAATTGAACTCGGTCCAAACACTATGATACGGCTGGCCTTTACACCCACATTTACTTTAGGCGGCATAGTACGTTCTCCTCAAATCGATGTGGTAACCGGTCAAGTAACAGCAAACACAAAAGATCGCGCTGTATTAATTAGATCCAAAGGGGAGATGGTCACGGTAAAGAAGAACACAAAAGAAACTTTTCAAGGCCCTCCTGCCGAGGTCAAAGTCACTCCGAAACCGGCGCCTCCACCGCCCCCTTCGCCAACCCCGTCTCCCCTGCCGCCCATTGTGGTTGCTATTCCTTTACCTTCGGCTTCTCCAGAAGCGCCCTCTGCTCAATATCTAGCGGTTATTCGCCCACGGGACCGCACTCCGATCTCCGTGGCCAAGGGAAGTCAAAAAGCGGAAGCTCCAGTTGCCCTCGAGTGGAAAGTTAAACCCGAAAATATTGAGATGTTTCTAAAGATCTTTAAAAAATCCAATACAGAAAAAGACAATAAGCCACTATTCGAAGGACCGATTCGCTCAAGGCGTGGCTTGGGCCAGTACCTCTTTAAAGCCACAGAGCCTGGACAGTATGAGTGGAGTATCGCATCCTCAAATGAAAAGATCGAACCTGCTAAACTTCGAAAAAATTCTTCGTTTACGGTGCTGCCCCGATATCAGGCACTTTCAATTTTAGAACCTCTAGTGGGCGGAAAACCCCTCACTACAAACATGATTCGCGGAAAGCGTATTAAGCAATTTAAAATCACCCTACGCTGGGAGCCTTACCCCGGCGTAAAAAAATATAAAGTAAATCTCCTTGCAAATGCCGATTCTACCCAGGCTCTTCAAACCCGTGAAGTATCTAGTCCAGAGTATGAACTGAACAAGGATAAGGTTTATAGTGGTCGCATTTTTTATAAAGTCGATGCGGAGCTGAAATCTGGCTTCATCGTCTCTGCGGATCCAGAGCCGTTTGTTTTTAATTTCTTACCGCCGCTTTTAGTAATGCCGAAGGCGCAGGAATCTTTTTCAGTAGCCGCCTTGCGAACTAAAAAATCACAAGTAATCTTTACTTGGCAAAAAACGAATTTCACTGACGCCTATCTGTTTCAAATTGCCAGCGATCCGGAGTTTAAAACTCTCCTTGTGAGTCAAAAGCTGCCTGAAAATTTCTATGTACTAAAAAGGCTTGTACCCGCTACTTACTACTGGCGGGTACAAGCCTTTTCACTTACCTTTTCGAGCGCTATGAGCCCCCCGAACGAGTTTATACTGAGGCCTTAATTTAAATTCGGGGGGACCTTAGCTCAGCGAATGGATTTAAGTGAAATGTCAAACTTTCCGGTCAGTGTACCAATCTCGCCTTCGTGGTCAGACGCAACGAACTCAACAATTACCTGGTCCCGCTGATGTTCCGGAATTTTTTGCAGAATGTAATCCTTATCATTGAGCGGATCCCCCTTAAAATACAGTTGCGTAGTAAGCTCGTGAAACCCAAGTTTCGTAATCTTAAAATGAATATGAGGAGGCCTTGTCCAATCAACGTCTGCGGGATAAGCCCCAGGAATTACGGTTTTAAACCTGTAGCGTCCGTTGTCATCAGTAAAGTCCTCACCCCAATACTTGAAATCAGGATCCATCGCGGCGGGGTTGGTATCTTTTGGGTTGTTATAGCGCCCACTTGCACAAGCTTGCCAGATCTCGACTGCCGCACCGCTAATCGGTTTGCAGTTTTGATCTAATACTCGCCCTACTACCGAGATCACCTTACCTTTTGCCCGTTTGCTGTGACCCGCTATATAAGTTAAATCTGTATCTGGGTGAAATTCCTTTTCACCGGGAAAAAATGGCCCCGCTGTTTGCGGCGGAGTGAGTCCGCAAGTTTCTGCTAATGCCTTTGAAAAGGGACTGAATAAAGCCAAAGCGCCCGCGGCACCTGCTCCCCATTTTATAAACTGTCTTCTATTTGAATCTCGTTTCATGGCTGTTCTCCTTAGCGGTAGTTCTAAGTTGCTTAATGTCATAAAAATAATTTAATTTAATAATATCTATGATAGATATTATTAATGATACCGTCTTCGCAAGAGCTCACCTATTTTATTGAAATTGCCTCAACCTCAAACTTGTCGCGTGCAGCTGAGCGATTGGGTGTGACCCAACCCTCGCTTACTTTGGCGATTCAAAGACTCGAAGCCACAGTTGGTACTCCTCTCCTGATTCGAAGCAAACGGGGTGTAACCCTAACTCAGGCCGGTAAACAAGTGCTCGCCCACGCACGCTCACTTTTAGAAGACTGGGATGCAATTCGATCTCGGGCTCTCGCATCAGCAAATGAGGTTCAGGGTAGCTACGTGATTGGATGTCATCCTTCGGTAGCGATTTATACGTTACCGCTTTTTCTTCCAAAATTTTTGGCACAAAATCCAAGATTGGAGGTGAGACTTCATCATGATCTATCTAGAAGGGTTCTTGAAAGCGTCATTCGCCTTCAAACGGATTTGGGAATTATAGTAAATCCAACTCCTCATCCAGATTTAATTATTAAAACTCTCTGTGATGATGATGTGGGTTTTTGGGTAGGAAAAGGAAATTTCTCGACCCAAAACCCCGGCTCTGGAGAGGGGGTCTTAATTTGCGATCCCGACTTACTTCAAACCCAGGAACTATTAAAAAGAGCAAAGCGACTCGGGATTACTTTTAAACGAACGATTTACTCCTCTAATCTCGAAGTGGTTACAGAACTTACCGCTGCAGGCGCGGGGATTGGGATATTACCCACACGCCCAGCAGAGGCACTGAGTCGCAAAAGACTAAAACGCGTTCCAGGATCACCTGTCTTTAAGGACAAGATCAGTATTGTCTACCGCCATGAAAGCCGAAAAACACGAGCGATACAGGCGTTAGCGGAAGGGATTTCAAAAGCTTTCGCGTAAAACTTCAATTTAATGCGTTGCATTATTTTGGTTTCCTCCCTTGACTGGACCATCCAATTTTTCTAAACCTGATCCCCATGTTGCACTCCAATGAAGTACTCAAAGACCGGACACTCAAAGCTCCGAAAATTCAAACTGAAATTCCAGGCCCTCGCTCCCGCGCCATTTGGCAAGAAGACGAAAAAACAATTGGGCCCGGACTCCAGGCTGTCGTTCAATGGGCTCAAGTCTCCTTTGAGCGTGGCTCTGGCCCCTTTCTCTTAGACGCCGATGGAAATATTTTTTTGGATTTCATGGGCGGAAGCGGAGTCAATAGCATTGGGCACGCTCATCCCCGTCATGTTCAAGCAGTCTCCGAGCAATTATCTAAAATCAATATTGGCGCATTTCCTTCGCAATCTCGGTTGGGCCTACTCCAAGCTTTCAAAAAGATTTTGCCGCCCGAGCTGGACCGCGTTCAACTTTATAGCGGGGGCACAGAGGCCGTGGAGGCAGCCCTTCGCCTGGCCAAGAGTTACACGAAAAAATTTGAATTCTTGTCCTTTTGGAACGGCTACCATGGCAAATCTCTCGGCGCGCTCGGTCTCACGGATGGCGCAAAAAAAGGTTTAGGACCATCTGCCCCAGGAACGCTCGCCGCTCCCTTTGCCAATTGCTACCACTGCGAGTTTAGACTAGAGCCAACGACCTGCCAATTTGCGTGCGTAGATCATGTGAGAAAAGTAATCGAACACGAAAGCGTTGGATCTTTGGCTGGAATTATTGTCGAACCTATTCAAGGCCGCTTAGGTAATGTTTCTCCTCCCATTGGCTACCTCAAGGAGCTTCAAAAAGTTGCTCACGACATCGGAGCGCTTCTCATCGTTGACGAAACGATGACATGTATCGGTCGGACCGGTAAAATGTTCGCCTTTGAGTATGACGGGATCGTCCCTGACATCATTATAATGGGTAAAGGTTTAGGTGCGGGGTTTCCGGTTACAGCTATCGCATCGACCTCGAAAATAATGGGCGAAAAGCCATTTTCTGATCCCAGTGCTAGCTCCTCGAGTTTTGGAGGATTTCCAGCCTCCTGTGAAGCGGCTCGCGCAACTCTCGAAGTGGTGATGGACGAAAAGCTACCTGAGCGCGCGGCATCGCTCGGCAAAGAACTTTTTGAGATGCTAAAGCCCATGGAAAAAGAAATTCCTCTCGTGGGCCGAGTACATGGTCGCGGGCTTATGCTTGGAATCGAGCTCGTTGAAAACAAAAAAACTCGAAAGATTTTACCCAAACCCCTCCTCAAACAAGTTTTTCAGGCGCTTCTGAAAGAGGGAGTCCTGGTCATGTTAGGCGGTAATAGCTTCAGGCTTTATCCTGCCCTAAACATCGAACCTGAAATCGCTAAAAACGGAA
>CAYJBA010000104.1:0-2055 GCA_964367865.1 uncultured Bacteriovoracaceae bacterium
GAGTATCTTCTTCAAGAAGTTTTGCGTAATCGAGATCACCCACTTCAGTATAATCTTTATTTTCGGGCGTTTCCTGAGGCGTCTTGCCCAGATTCACTAATTGTGTGGGTTGTTTAGAAATTAAAAACTCTTCATCGATTTTTCCGGGGATTCCCAATAAAGAAATGACCTCTATTCTTCTTACGTCTGCCTGATAGCGAACGATGAGGCGGTCCGCGTGCCGGTACATTTCGAGAAGTCTCTTCTCAAGGGGGTTTGTAGGACTTCCAGATTCGATGTGATGGCTGATCCCACTGACGTCCGGCCACTCTTGTTCCTTGAGATTAAAAGACATTCCTATCGCGATTTTTTCTTCATCCTGACCACACTCCAAAACAAGCGCTTGATTGAGGTTTCTTTTCTCTGAGGTCGAATCGTAACCCTGCCCCCGAAACGCCTCGTAGTAGGTAAAAATCAATATCGCGCGGAGCTTCAAGTCATCCAGCTTTAGCTCTAGAAATTTGGCCGCCAGTAGATCTGATACCCGGCCAATATGTCGTGGACTAAAGAGCGAGCTGTAGAAAATTTTTGCGCCTTCGCCTAAAACACCAGCAATGCCAAAAGACTCTAAAAGCCTAGGAGGAATTTTGCCAAATTTAAGCATCAGCAAACCCCCCTTCTCCAAAAATAGTCGCGTTTAAATTACGTGCTTTAGTGAGTTCATTTTTTACCCGATTGAGGCGTCCGCTAATTTTTTGTGAGATTCGGTCTTGTCGCACATCTAAGACCATGCTGCTCAATTGAGATACAAATGGATCTTGTAGCGTTTCATTGCAAACTCTAATGAGTTGATCCACTTCAGAATGGCCCTTCGAACCACTCATATTGAGAGAAGTTTCAGTAAAAACACGTATTCTCAAGAGGTCCAAAAATTCAAGATCATTTAATCCCAGATGCAAAGCCAAAAAAACAGCCCAGCTTGAACGAAGGATTCCCGTCTCAAAAAGCACGGTATCTCGCTCTCGTACTTCGAGCATCTGGGGTCCCGGGATGGGGTGGCAGAGTTCGTTTACAAATGCTGTGACAAAAAACGGCTCAACATGCGGAATTTCATTTGATCCCTTACTCCAAAGCGGACCGATTATTTTTAAGATGCTGTCTGAAAGCTCAAACGGGGCGGGCGGTAAAGCGCCTTTTTTCTTAGGAACCCAACTTAGCAAAACTTTTACATGTCGGCCCGCCTGAGCGAAAGGCAAAACACGATCCACAAACGGCGGCAGAAATACAATTTCATAGGGCCTAATCTTGTCGACTTCTTTTTCAGTAAAAAAATCGAGTGGCCCTTTTACCGAAAGAAATTTTAGGTTTCGCCTGAGGTACACGTAGACGGGCGACATCATGAGTGCATAGGGCTTCACGATGCTTACGGAAAATCTCCGCAGCGTCTCAGCTGCTTCTTTCGGAAGCTTACGCTTACTAAAATCCATTGCGCTCCAAATCGACTTAAGGCAAGCGAAGTACTTGCCCTTAAAAGACTTTTCGGACTTTTCCGAGAGAATGATTAATTTTCTATAGCTGAGAGACGTGTCATGTCTTGGTAACTGCTACTCATTTGCATAATGACACGATACGTCGTGTGGATGACCGCCGGCGCGCCTTAAATCTCTTAAACAGGGCACATCCGTTTGACAATTTGGCTTTGCGATCGGGCACCTAGGATTAAAATAACACCCCGATGGTGGATTGATGGGGGAGGGCACGTCTCCCCGTAAAATAACGCGATCTTTCTTATAACTAGGATCAGGTATAGGAATAGATGACAATAACGCTTTTGTATAGGGGTGCTTAGGATCCTGATACAGCTCCTCGGCATCGGCCATTTCCGCGATTTTGCCCAGATACATTACAGCTACACGAGTTGAGATATGCTCGACGACTTTTAAATCATGGGCAATGAAGAGATAAGTGAGACCTAATTCTTTTTGTAAATCCTGCATCAGATTAATAATCTGAGCCTGAATCGAAACATCAAGTGCGGATACGGGCTCATCGCACACAATAAATTCGGGTGAAACC
>CAYJBA010000104.1:2065-8384 GCA_964367865.1 uncultured Bacteriovoracaceae bacterium
GTGAAACCGCGAGTGCTCGCGCAATGCAAATTCTTTGTCTTTGGCCGCCTGAAAATTCGTGCGGATAACGAGAGATCGCTTCTCGGCGTAGACCGCAGATATCGAGCAAATTTAAAATTTTGACTCGTCTCTCTTCTTTTGTTGCACAAATTTTGTGAATGTCGAGTGGCTCACCGATAATTTCCTCAACTGTCATTCGAGGATTAAGCGACGCATAGGGATCTTGAAAAATGATCTGCATATTTCGGCGCAGTTTTCGCATTTCATTGGACTCAAGATGGGTGATATCTTTTCCTTTAAAAAATATTTGGCCCGCGGTGGGTTCGATGAGTCTTAAGATGCAACGCCCTAGCGTGGACTTCCCACAACCGGACTCGCCCACGAGCCCGAGCGTTTCTCCTTTTCTGATATCAAATGACACGTCGGAGACAGCTTTGACGCTTGCGATTTCTTTCGAAAAAATTCCACCTTTGATCGGAAATTTCTTAACTAAATTTCTGACGGAAAGAAGAATTTCGCCAGTTTCATTTTTGCCATTTAGGTCACTCATTAAATGTCCCTCACGCAACGAATTGCATGTGGAATACGTGGATCCGGAGCGATGACCCGAAGACCAGGCTCTGCTTGTTTACAAGCGTCGATCATATAAGAGCATCGCTCTTGAAACCGGCACCCCCTCGGAAGGTGAAGCAAATTCGGCACGATACCAGGAATCATCTCGAGACGTTTCTTCTTTATCTTACCGGTAGGATCTTTGCTCAGCGTGGGAATGCTGTTCAGCAATCCTTTTGTATAAGGCATTTTTGGATTTGCGAAAATTTCGTTAACGCCACCTTGTTCAACGACGCGTCCGGCGTACATCACTACTACTTCGTCAGCAACTTCGGCTACGACTCCAAGATCGTGGGTGATGAGTATCAACGCCATCCCCACCTTTTGCTGTAAATCCCGCAGAAGATCCAAAATTTGAGCCTGAATCGTTACGTCCAGTGCTGTGGTCGGTTCGTCTGCGATCAAAATATGGGGATTACAAGACAAAGCCATCGCAATCATCACGCGCTGGCGCATCCCACCTGATAGCTGATGCGGATAATCATCGATTCGTTTTTCAGGACTAGGAATCCCCACTAACGTCAGCATCTCAATTGCCTTATTTCGAGTCTCGCTCTTAGATAGATCTTGATGCAAAGAAATCGCTTCGCAAACCTGATTTCCGATCGTAAATACAGGATTGAGCGAAGTCATGGGTTCCTGAAAGATCATTGATATTTCGTTGCCCCGGATCGCACGCATCTCTGCGGGTGACAGTTTGAGTAGATCTCTTCCATTATAAAGAATCTCCCCACCGACAATTCGCCCCGGGGGATTGGGTATCAAACGCATGATCGAGAGACTTGTTACGCTTTTTCCACAGCCTGATTCGCCAACAATTCCCAGAGTCTTTCCTTTATAGACATTAAAGCTCACATCGTCGACGGCCTTAACTTCGCCCTCTTCGGTAAAAAAGGAGGTTTTAAGATTTTTAACCTCTAATATTTTATCTGACGATCCATTGGCACTCGGCATATCCATCCTATTTACTTGATTTTAGGGTCAAGCGCATCACGTAAAGCGTCACCTAAAATATTAAAAGCCAAAACTACAAAAAACATTGCGACGGATGCCCCCGCGAGCTGCCACCACACTCCGCGTTGTAGCTCCAGTTTCGCGTCGTCAATCATAACACCCCAGCTGGGTTGCCCTTGAACACCAAGACCCAAAAAAGACAAAATCACTTCGGACTTGATCGCGCTCATAAACTGGATAGACAGATTAATTATTACGAAATGAAAAACATTAGGAAGTATGTGTTTAAAGATTCGAGAGCCATGGGTGGCGCCAAGACTCTCGGCTGCAATCACATATTCCCGCGATTTATGCTTAATAACTTCGCCGCGAATCACGCGACAGAGCCCTACCCAAGCAGTCACTCCCAATGCGACATAAATCGCAGTAATCCCCTTACCCAACACAAACGCTATTGAAATAAGAAGCATGATATTTGGAATCGATGACAATGTCGTATAAAACCAGGTAATCAAATCATCTACCCAGCCACCAAAATAACCGGCAAGTGCCCCTAAAATTACACCAACCGGCGTGGCAATTAACGAAGATACAAGTCCCACACTCATTGCGATTCGGGTTCCATGAATGATTTTATAAAAGACGCTTCGACCTAAAAAATCCGTCCCCATACAAAGTTCGAGCGATTCAAATGAAGGTGGCGCATACGAGGGCCCCACGACGCGGTCCCAGGGCGAAGCTATAATTCCCATTTTCGCAGCGATAGCTACCAAGGCGTAAAAGATTACAATTCCGAGGCAAACCATGGCAAAGCGATCTTTTTTGAGTCGCAACCACCCGTCTTTCCATAAACTGCGACCCTGAGGTGATATCTCATCTAATTGAACCATTCCTAATGACTTTACCACAACCGCTTGTGTCGTCATTTGAGTTGCACCCGAGGATCAACTAAATGGTAAAGAATATCCGTGGCCAAATTTCCGGCAATAAAAAGAAGCGACTGAAAAACCGCCATAGCTCTGATAACTGGAAAATCGCTGTTATGTACCGCCTCTATCGTAATACTCCCAATTCCAGGGATACCAAAAAAACTTTCCAACAAAAAAGCGCCTAAAATCAATAAGGGAATCTCAATCACAAGATTTGTAATGATGGGGACCATGCTGTTCTTTAGAACATGCTTAAAAAACACCCGAGGTTCATCCAAACCTTTTGCGCGAGCGGTTCTAACGTAATCTTGATTTACTTCTTCTAGCAACGCCGTTCTAAAAAATCGCACATCATAACCAACGCTCACGGCGACCCATAAGATGACTGGCAAGACTACATACTGAAGCCGATCCATCAGATTATTTTCGTAACCGGATATGGGGAACCAGCCAAATTTATAGGCTAAATAATATTGTCCGAAAAGAATATAGGCCAACATGGGAACACTCATCCCCACGACGCAGATAATGACTCCTGTTTTATCGACCCATTTTCCCCGATAATAAGAAACTAGGAGTCCAATTAAAAGCGCGATCAATGTAGTGAAAAAAAATGCAGGCACCGTAATGCTCAGTGAGGGCCAAATTCCACTGGCAATCATTTCACTTATCTTTTGCTTGGTTGCAAAACTCCTACCAAAATCAAACGTTGGAATTTGCGCCAGAAAATCGAAAAGTTGAACGTATTTTGGCTTATCAAAACCATACTCATGTCTAACCTCATTGATCTGAGTCAATGTAGCGTGCTTACCTAACATCTGATAGGTGGGATCGCCGCCCACCAAGTTCAGCAAAATAAAAATCAATATCGCCACTCCGAGAACAATCGGAATTGTATTTAAAACTTTTCGGATGATATAGACCAACATTTTTACACTCGCCTACTTCTTCAAGGCAGTATCAATGCCGTAATACTTGGCCATGCCTAGGTCAAATGCGTGGTATTTGTAGCCCTTAACCCATTTTTGGGTGATTTCAAAAGCCGTGCGATGAACACCAAAAATCCAAGGTGCGTCTTCAACGACGATTTCTACCATCTTTCTGTAGATCGCAGTTCTTTCCGGCCCCTCGTAGAGACTCAGAGATTTTTCGTATAACCGATCGAACTCCGGGTTCACGTAATTCGCGTCATTTGGCCCTGGAGAAACATTTTTTCCATAAAACATTTGTAAAAAATTTTCGGCGTCGGGGTAATCCGCTGACCACGCTATACCCCACATCTGCGCTTTTCGATTTTTAATTGCAGAATCAAACTCGGGCCAAGAGTTGGTGTTTACGTTCAGTTTCACACCTAAAGCAGAAAATTGCTTTTGCGCATACTCGGTGCGCTGGCGGGTGCTCGAATCACTTAAGGTATAATACTCGATGACCGGAAGGCCCTTTCCGTCCGGATACCCCGCCTGAGCGAGCAGCTCTTTAGCCTTTGTCAGGTTGTGCTGCATAAATGGATTTTTAAATCTTGGATCATATCCCGAAAGTCCAGGTGGAATAGGCCCCTGCGCCGGGATCGCTCGGCCATTGTAAAATAGATCAATCTCGGGACCTGTGTCGTACGCGAGACTCAGCGCCTGTCGCAACAGCTTGTTCTTACCGAGCAATGGGTCCACCATGTTAAAACCAAAGTGAGTCACATCCAACTCTGGAGATTTCGATAGCTGCATCCCCTTTGCTTTTAGTTCAGAAGACAGCTCCTTATTTTCATCAATAGCCTGTGTGAAGTTATCCTTAGGAATGCTGATTAAATCCACATTACCGGCCATGAAGTTCAGCCACCTGGGCTGATCCTCTTCGTAAATTTGAAGTACAATTCGATCCGTCAGCGGCAATGGCTTTCCTGCATCCGCTAAGTAGCCCTCCTTCTTATCTGATGCCTCTCCCTCGGATGGAAAAAGTTCCATTCGATAAGTTGGATTTTTTTCCCAAATAAATCGATTGGACTGCGAATGATCTCCGAGGCGGTAAGCACCCGTTCCTACGGGATGATTGATAAACTCCTTACCATAGTGAGAAACAGCCTCGTGCGGAACCACACTGGTTTGCGGCATCGCTAGAACAAAAAGAAATTGAGCCGACCGTTTAATCAGTTTTACCTGAAAAGTATAGCGATCCAATGCCTTGAGCCCCTCGACCGGTTTTGAGTAATCCGGCTCAAGCTTAGTGGAGTCACGCCAATCATTTAGGCCCACGATTTTATCTTCGAACAACCACCAATTGGGTGAGGTATTTTTCAAGTCCGCAATTCTTTTAAACGAATAAACAAAATCTTCAGCCGTTACTTCGCGACCCTTTCCAAGAGTTGTCTTAAAACTCGGGTCATCCTGAAATAAGACACCTTTCTTAATATGAAAAATTAGAGTTCGCCCATCTTTACTGATTTCAGGCATCGATTCGGCAAGGGCTGGAATCAGTACGTATGGGCGCTTGAGGTAGTGATATTGCAGCAAACCCTCATAAACTCGAGCGGTCTCTCGAGCGCTATATAAATCATTTGTCTGTGCAGGATCCAATCCTTTGATCTTTGCAATACTCACCAGATGAAGGGTGTTCGCAGGTTCTTTTGTGTTTTTAGAAGTACAGCCAACTGCGGCTGTTAGAAAAATAACTACGAGGAATGAGCCAGTAATGGCCCTGGGCATCTTGAGCATGGTCTGAACCTCTTTTTTGCCTCGCCTCGCAACTCTTAGGTACCCGATTCTAAAAGGAGTGTCAACCTGCGAACTAAGGCCTTTTAGAGATTGAATCGCGCTCTTTCCAGCGTACTTTTACTTCGCCCTGAACTGATTTTGCTTCCCACTTCTGTGGAATCCCAGTGTCTGCGTGTGGCTCATCAAACTTAAATTCTACGGTGAGCTTTAGGGCGCCTAAGCGCTCCCACTTTACAGAATCGACCCAAGGCTTTCCCCACCAGCTCCTGAAGCGATAAGTAAACCGCTCGGGCTCAGAGTCCAGAGATGCAATAGTCTGAACCACTAAATCTTCGTCTTTTCCAAATTGAAACTGTGCATCAGGTAAGTTTTTCGCCATTGGACAGGGAATGTAGCCCATAAATACATCCGACGCCCACCGCAGCGGTATCCCGCCCCAGTAGCCATACCCCACTTCTTTTCGCTCGGGCTTATTTGGAACCTGAATTCGGTATTGGCTTCCTTCTACAGTAATAATTGCCTCGGTTCCCCCCAAAAGATTGGTGACTTCGAGAGAAAGTTTGCCATCCCCATCAGCAACTACGTCCGCAGGAAACTGTCCTGAAGCGTCGTTTGACTTTACTTTCATCCAAACAGAACCTTTAATCGAACGAGCCACGTCGCGCTGGCTGCAAATCTGATTTACGAGCGCTTTGGGATCCATCGTTTTAACTGTAAATTTTGAATGGGCGCAGCCAGCAAGCGCCATTAAGCTCACGACAAGAAATAGCCTCATGACTTATAGAGTCACATACTCTCAAAATCTGAGCAACTTTTAGTTCTGATTACTTACCAGCCGGGACGCGACTTGGAATGCTGTCCGGATCCATTCCACCCGAGATTTCTCTCTGAAGACTACTTGCTTTGTCTTCAAGTTTTTTCTTAGAGTGATCATCTTCGGCGTGTTTTGCAGCGTCTAAGTACTGCTGAAGCGCTTTCTCTCTTAAATTAGAACGCAAATAGGCGTCACCTAAATGCTCCAAAATTGTTGCTTCTTCGGGTTAGAGGCGCGCCGCTTTTTCAAGCTCTACGACCTCTTCTGAGACACGCCCTCTAACAAAAAGGTACCAACCCCAGCTG
>CAYJBA010000105.1:0-8356 GCA_964367865.1 uncultured Bacteriovoracaceae bacterium
GAAAGAATCACCGCGCGGGGGCTCAGTGCTTCAATCCGCGATATTGAAACGTCCGCAGGCAGGATGACCGAATAGATTCCCAGTTCTCGTATGCGCCTCGTAATGAGCTGCGTGTATTGGGACCCGTAATCTAAAATGACAACAGTCAGATGCCCTTTAGCCATTATTTTCTCTCAAGTCGGTAATTGGGCGCCTCTTTTGTAATATCGATATCATGTGGGTGGCCCTCAACAAGCCCGCTATTGGTAATGCGAACAAACTTTGCGACCTTTTGAAGTTCGGCGATGCTCGGCGCACCACAATAACCCATTCCTGCTCTGAGGCCCCCCAAAAGCTGATGCACGTTAAAGGACAAAGATCCGCGATACGGAACGCGTCCTTCGATTCCTTCGGGAACTAACTTTCCGATATCGTCTACTTCGCTTTGAAAATAGCGATCCTTTGAGCCCTGGGCCTGGGCCATGGCCCCTAGAGAACCCATTCCGCGATAAGTTTTATACGAACGGCCCGAATATAAAATCACTTCGCCAGGAGCTTCGTCCGTACCAGCAAAAAGGGAACCGATCATGATGCAAGAAGCACCGGCTGCGAGTGCCTTGGTAATATCTCCACTATATTTGATACCGCCATCTGAAATAATCGGAATGCCATATTTTTTGGCGGCTTTTGCGGCTTCGGTCACTGCAAAGAGTTGCGGAACACCGATCCCTGCGATGACTCGAGTTGTGCAAATGGAGCCGGGACCGATTCCGACTTTAACAGCGTCTGCGCCCGCTTGAATCAGCGCTTCGGTCCCCTCGGCCGTAGCAACGTTTCCGCCCACGATTTCTATTCGAGATCCTAAACGCTTTTTAAGAGCGCGCACCGAATCTAATACAGCCTTTGAATGGCCGTGAGCGCTGTCGACGAAAAGAACATCAGCCCCAGCTTCAACCAGTGCATCAGCTCGAGCCATGGCTTCGGGTCCGACGCCAACTGCAGCTCCCACAACAAGTCGTCCGTAGCCGTCTTTATTGGCATTGGGAAAAGCACGCTGCTTTTCGATATCTTTGATGGTGATCAGCCCCTTGAGGTAACCCTTGCCATCGACGACTGGCAGCTTTTCTACGCGGTTTTCCTTTAATATTTTTTTAGCCTGAAGAAGCGTCGTGCCTTCTGGAACTGTAATCAGAGGCATTTTCGTCATTCGAACTTCGACTTTTTGCGAAAAATCTTCTTCGAATCTCAAATCCCGATTAGTCAAAATCCCGACTAATCTGTGCCCTGTCGAATCCTTGAGTGTCACCGGAACACCTGAAATTTTATACATGCGCATGATCTCAAGCGCTTTAGAAATAGGAGCAGTGGGTTCAATGGTCACGGGATCTAAGATCATTCCCCATTCGCTCTTTTTAACTTTTTCGACTTCGAAGGCCTGGTCTTTGACCAACAGATTTTTGTGAATCACTCCCAGCCCACCTTCTTGGGCCATAATCACCGCAGCTTTGCTCTCAGTTACAGTGTCCATCGCGGCAGAAAGCAGCGGCATTTTTAATCTGATCTTTTTTGTGAGCTGAGTTTCGAGGGTGACGTTTCCAGGTAGCACTTCGGAGTAAGCCGGAAGAAGGAGTACGTCATCAAAAGTCAGTGCCTCGTCGAGTGTCAGCATTAGGATTCTCCTTCGTCGTCAAAAAGATCTGCATCCAAACTCTCAAGCTCGTGCTGATTGTCCCCTGCCCTTGCGGGACCCCGTACGACACCCTGATATTCAGACGCTGTTTTTACGTAATGATCTGCGCTTTCGCCCAATCCTGCAAGCTCTTCTGGCTTGAGTTCGCGTACTACTTTTCCGGGAATTCCTAGGACCAAACTGCGAGGTGGAATTTTCATGTTCTTAGTCACCAGAGCCCCCGCGCCGATCATGCACTCATCTCCGATTTCTGCGCCGTCTAGAATAATTGACCCCATTCCGACAAGAACCCTATTTCCTACCTTGCAACCGTGCAAAATCACCCGATGCCCAATTGTAACTTCGTCACCAATCAAAAGCGGAGTCCAACCTTCTGTTACATGCAGAAGACTATGATCTTGGATATTGGTCCGTTTTCCGATTTTAATTTTATGAACATCCCCTCGGATCACAGTCTGAAACCAAATGCTTGATCTCTCGCCAATTTCAACATCGCCGATAACGTCAGCAGAGGGGGCGACAAAGGCCGTCTCATGAATCACAGGCCAACGCTTTTTAAACGATATAATCATAAAAGCTGCCCTTCATCTAAATCGCCTGCTAAAGAGTATCCGGTTGCCCGCGTGACCTTAACTGTTGCAAACTGACCCACGAGGCTTCTTGGGTTATCTGATTTAAAATTTACGACTCGGTTACAGGTTGTGCGACCTGTCCAGACTCGGGATTGTTTGACCATGCCGCGATTCATCTTCTGATTCTTGGCCTCGCCCTCAATTAAAATTTCGACTGTTTTACCCACTCGCGAGGCGTACCGTATTTCTGCAATCTTTTGCTGATGGGCAAGAAGTCGAACTAATCTGTCATTTTTAATTTCATTAGGAACATTATCTTCTAGCTTTGCTGCACGCGTGCCGGGTCTCGGCGAATAGGCGAAGGCATAAATATTATCAAACTGGAGACGATCTAAAAGTTTGAGTGTCAATCCGTAATCTTCTTCAGTCTCAGTTGGAAATCCTACGATCAGATCCGTCGATAAACCAATCTCAGGATTGATCTCTCTTAGCCGATCCATCTGTGCAATATAGCTTTCGATTTTATGGTGACGACCCATTTTTTGAAGCACAGTGTTTGATCCACTTTGTACTGGAAGATGAAGGTGGCCTGCTAATCTAGCGACTCCCCCTTTTTCGGGTGTGGCGTAACAATCAATTAACTCGTCACTGAAATCAAGCGGATGGCTCGACGTAAATCGGATTCGCTTGAGTGCCGCACACCTTGGATCGTTGTCAATAGCGCGTAAGAGTTGTGGAAAATTTTCTTCGCCGGCCTTTGGGCCAACTTTGCCAATCACGTTATGCAATTCTTGAGGGGTGCGGTTTTTGATATTGAAATTTCCTTTTCCAAAGGAGTTTACATTTTGTCCAAGGAGGGTCACCTCGCGAACTCCGGTTGCAACAAGCCTTGCAATGTCACTTACAACTTCATCAATTGTTCGTGATTTTTCGCGACCGCGCGTAAAAGGAACGATGCAATACGTACAATACTTATCGCATCCCTTCATGATGTTCACGTAAGCCAGTGCTTTCTGGCCAAAAATTTTTGTCTCAGTCGAGTAGCTCATCGACTCATCAAAATCAGTGTAGGCGACATGGCGTTCTCCGTTTTTTACGCGGTAAACCATTTCGGGTAGCTGATCAATCGTATCGGTTCCAAATACAAAATCGAGATACGGGGCGCGCTCAAAAAGTTTCTTTTGATCGAGCTGACCTACGCAGCCACCGATTCCAATGAGCGGGCCCTTGCCTTCTTTTTTTAGATCTTGAAGCCGGCCCAAAGCTGAAACTGCTTTATGCACTGCTTTTTCGCGAACGCTGCAACCATTGATAATAATGAGATCGGCGTCGGTCTGATCCTTGGCTTCAGTCATTCCACCGTCTGATAAAAGGGCGGACATGCGCTCCGTATCGGCCACGTTCATTTGACAGCCAAAAGTCTTGATGAGGAACTTCCCGGCGCGCTGCGCCACGTGTGTATCTGGTTGAAATTCGAAGCTCATTTTGACGCAATTCTATATCTCAAAACGAGGGTTTCGACCACCATGTAAACGACCGTCGATAAGGTAAATCCAACGCCCTTGAGGACAGCCCAGGCCGCCGTCGACCAATGAAGTGCGGCCCAAGCTGCCAAAACGGCGTGAAACCCAAAAAAGAGCCCCATCCGAAAGTTCATTCCGGAGAGGTGGCCATAGACTAAGGATCCTTTTTCGGGCTTAAGTCCTTGTTTTGCCATGATTCCTAGGAGGAGGGGACGCCCCATTACGTTTGTTCCGACTAAAACCAGGGCCATAGCCGCTTCCATGAGAGAGGGTTGTAGCTTAAACCAGATCCCCTCTTCGGTTAAAAGCGAAACACCACCCAGTAAAAAGAGGAGGCCGTTTCCACCCCAAGTCATGGGGTCAACGCGCTTTAGGGTGAGAAGCTCCCAAATAATCTCCCCCACTCCGAAGATCATCCCGGCGATCAAACCCCAAATCACCCCATAGCGATCTTCGATCACAGTAAAGGCGACCAACGGGAGAACTCCCGCGAGCAAAAGCGCTCGCCATTTATTTTGAGGAACGCGGGGAGTTTGCACGAGAGAGTCGGTTTTCTGCAAGTTTCAAAAGTTGATTGGGGTCGAGACTATCACTTGGAAAATGGGCTAAGCCAAATCTTAATGCGAGTCCGACTTTAGATTCTAGGCGCTTAAGCAGGGCAGGCGCGTCCTCTGCCTTGCAATCATCCATCACGAGCACGAGTTGGTCTTTTTCCGGAATCGCATAGACTGCATCACTTGACCTAAATAGGCATTGTTTAAGCCGCGTGCGGAATGTTTTAAGAACCTCGCCTTTAGGTAGTCCCACTACTGCCAATACGACCGAACTCATGTCACTCGCCGCTCCGTACGACCGAGAAGCGAGAACCGCTCTTACTCCATCTTCGGAAGATAGCTCTGGCAACCAAAGTGAAAGCTGAACTTGCGTGCCTGCGCGCTTGCCCATGAGCTTTCCCGAATGTAGCCGCATAATTTCGTGCAGAATCAAAAGCTCGCTGCCCAAGCCCTCTTCTGTACGGGTGAGAAATTTCTCCTCGGATTGAAGCACGCCCGCAAAAGCCGAACTCGGGGAGGCAACTCCCCCATGAAATCCGGCTTGAGCTTGAAGCCATGCATTGTCCCACATCTCCTCATGGCCGGGTCCGACGTTGAAAACAAAATCCACTCGCGTTGAGGATATACGAATGTGAATCGCCTGCCCAGAACTTGCTCGGAGCGACGACACTTCGAGACAAAGCTCAAGGGCGCGCCCAAACTTCAAGGGGTCGGCCAAAACCGGAATTTCCGTACCCGTTACGACTTGAGACTCGATCTCACAGCGCAAGGCCAAATCCGATAGCCACTTTTTTCGTTCTTCGACCTTTGTACGAACCGCTCGATCTAAATCAATTTCGCGCAATTTTACGTGAAATGTATGGCTTTCGAGCGCCGCTAAATCCAGAAGCGCGCCTAATGTTCGATGCAATTTCTGCGCGTTTTGCCAAGCCATCGTCGTCAGTTCTTTTGGGGAGAGGCCCTCGGCCGAGGCTCCAGTGGAGGTGTCGACCAAAACTCCGAGCGCATTTAGGATTCCCATGAGAGGCGTCCTGAGTTCGTGCGAAATCAGCGACAAAAGATTGGACTGAAAAGATTGAAAGAGCTTTTCGTCTTGAGGGGTAAGGGTCGCCCCAGGTGAGTGCCCCACCGCGATATCCGTGTGAGAAATCTCAGACTGAGTATTCTTTGAGGTCTGAGGAGTCTTGGATTTCGATTTTGATGAGCCAGCCTTCTTCAAATGGATCCTCGGAAACGATGTGAGGCTCAGATTTGAGCGACTCGTTGATTTCTTGAACGATACCCGATGCAGGAGTGGGAACTTCTATTGTGCCGTTTGATCCTTCGACAGTAATGATGACTTCGCCCTTTTCAAAATCCGCGCCATCATCTGGAAACTCGACACCTTCGACTTCGCCGATCTCTTCAGCTGCGGAGCTCGTCAATCCTAGGGTGACTGTCGTTCCCTTGCGATGAAACCAAAGCTTACCTTCGTTATACTCTCCGGATTTGGGAGCGATATCTGCCATAGATATCTATCCTGCCATGGGTCCGGGCTGAAATGCAATTCTCAAAAAAGGGGGCAAATGGGATTTAAGATTTGGCATTATTTCAATGCTGCTGAAACATCCAGCACACCACCCGACGAAACTTTGCCAGCGAGCCCATTCACTGGTCTCGCATTTTTCAAAATGCGATCGCGGATCTGGTGGTAATTTTCGCCAGGGTGCTTTGCCCAGATCAGGGCGGCTGCGCCCGCAACGATTGGTGTGGCCATCGAGGTTCCGTTCCAATCCACTTGAGCTTCTTTGCCCGAAGAAGTGTGAAATTTTGCAATTACATCCGCATACTTGTTTCCGACCGTGGTCGAAAGAATTTTTACGCCAGGGGCGCCGATATGCACTGATTTCAGGCCGTAACTTGAAAAATCAGCCAGATTATCATTTTGATCCGTAGCTGCCACGGTAACGATATTGTCGAGATCATAAGCAGCTGGATAACTTGGATTTGCAATTTCGTCCTGATCGACCCCATCGTTTCCTGCGGCGATAATGACGAGCACACCTGCATCGCGCGCGCGAATCAGCGCGTCTTTGAGTTCTGATTTTTCAGCATCGTCCCGGTCCACACGACCGCCCCAGCTTGCGCTTATGATTTTAGCGCCATTGCGGATTGCGTAGTCAATTGACTTGATCGCTGCTACGTCGTCGCCTTGCCCAGCTTTTTCTTCGCCAACATCGTAGAAAAATTTGAGCCCCATGATCTGGGTCAGGGTCTTAGAACCTACGCCTTCGATTCCAAGGGAGTTATTAGCCATGGCTCCGACATGCCCCGCACAGTGAGTTCCGTGACCGGGATTTACGATAAACTTGCTCTGGTCTGCCCCTGTCGCACAAGACGGATCTTTAAAGCATCCTTCAACATCAAATTGAACAATATCGTAAGGCTTGTTGGAATTATGGGCAAAATCGTAACCGATTTCTTTTGCGTCGTTGGGATTTCTCCATAGAGCTGCGATCAGATCTTCGTGGTTGTAATCGATTCCGGTATCGATCACTGCGGTAATCAGTTGGGACTGAGGCTTAGTAAAATCGAGCATTTCTACGTTTGGAAAACCGATTTTTGACATCGCCCAGTCTTGAGACAAAAGTGGGTCAGACCCTGATTTTTGCTGAGGCGGTAAAAGCACGTCAGGAACGCCCGAGCCTAGGACAACTTCGCCTAAGAGGGCGATGACTGAACCCATTCCAAAATCGCGGGCACTCCATACGGTTGAACGCACGGGTTCGGATAATTTTACGGATACGTGAAGAGCGGGAC
This sequence comes from uncultured Bacteriovoracaceae bacterium, assembly GCA_964367865.1. GTDB lineage: Bacteria > Bdellovibrionota > UBA1018 > UBA1018 > UBA1018 > CAYJBA01. The sequence continues at coordinate 7,118 of CAYJBA010000105.1, forward strand.
GATACAGAAAATTTGGTGAAATTCGATCGACTTGTGCCGATTGAGAGAGCTGCTTTCGGATTTTCTCTAATGCAGCGGGAGTCGCGGCGCGAATTGTTTTTAGGTCGCCATCCAAAGTTGAAGCGCTACCAAAAGCGCCCAACATTTGGTGAAGCCCACGATCGGATTTTATGCGAACCAGAAGTTCCGTTTTAGAAACTTGGGCCCCGGCCTGCGCAACAAAAAAGGTTGAAAGAAACAAGACTGCCCCTACAGACGAATTCAAAAAAGATGTCATAAATCCCCCCTTACACCTGCGATTTCTTATGCCAGAAAGGGACGAAGTGGCCAAATTTTATTTGTAATTACGGGGCGTTGCGCTAGCGCGGTGCAGCCCCATTATTTCCGGAGCCCATTTGGTTGCTTCGGCGCAGAAGCTCACGCTAAAACAGCTTTTCTAGCGCCCTTAACCTCTTTGCTTTTGCCTCACTGCACTCTCGATCTCCGAGGCTCATCTTTATAGCGAGCGCAACCCTTTTTGCATCGATAGGCTCTTTTAGCGTCTTCATCCTCTTAATCCATTCGATGCAATCGAGAAAGTCGGACTCACTCATGCGCGCGACTTTAAGGATTAAAAATAATGTGGCTCCAGGCCTGAAAATCCGCGCCCATTTACCTTGATGGAGAAGCACCAGATCGGTTTCAGAATGCGGGACTTTAGCGAAAAAATAAGAACCAGCCGAGTTGATGGTTTCGACGGGCAAGCCAAGATCCGCTGCAATCTTCATGATCTCAAGCATTTCGCCCTGAGAGGATTTTCCCAAACTCACCAAATCAATATCCACCGTTATCCTATGATCTACACCGAGAAGTGGCAGCACGGTGCCACCGATTAAAACCCAATCGCCCTTTAAACGGACTCCGGCCAGATTTAGAAATTTTCTGAGGATCTTTTGATCAAGGGATTTCATAGATAGGTACTCAGGATCGCTACACTCATCCGACTGAGTTTGATGAGTCTGCCCTGGATGTCGCTCGTCATCGGCACATACCGCTTGATCTCGGGATCTTGGGTGACTTGCTTAAACACGCTCGGAAAATGAATACAGAGGGCAAGAAGCAAAGCCTGGATTGCCCCAGTTTTGCGATCGCGATCTTCAGTTTGGCCCAAGTGTCCTATTTCGAGGCAAGCGTCATGAAGCGACTGAAAGAGCAGACTTTTAGTAGGTGCACCCCTAGGGGCCGCCTTTAATAATAGAG
>CAYJBA010000106.1:0-8330 GCA_964367865.1 uncultured Bacteriovoracaceae bacterium
AGAGAGGCCCTCAGCCCAATTGGCCCGATCAGCAGAGCTAAAGGCCCAAGGGGTGGCATTGGTCTCCATGTTTTTAAAAACGGTCTGCACCTCGGCTGGAAATTTAGATTCCATTAAAACGAGATTGCGACGAATGTCGTAAATTTTATCTGTTTGCTCAATGAAAACAGGACAGGCAACTTCGCAGGCGCGGCACGTGGTGCAAGCCCAAATTACATCTTCTGTAACACTGTCGTCTATTACCGGAGAAACTTCGTCCAATTTTCCGGCGAGGATTTTTTCTTTATTGCGGTAGAGATTGTTTTTGAGATCTAAAATGAGCAATTTGGGCGAAAGTGGTTTTTGAGTATTCCAAGCTGGGCAGAGGTCTTGGCAGCGGCCGCACTCAGTACAGGAAAAATAATCCAATCCTGACTTCCAACTCAGGTCAGTCACTTGAGCGGCACCGTACTGAGTGATTTTTTCGTTTTCAAAATCAATAGGGGTCATCCCTTTTTCACGGTCCAAAGTTCTTAAAAAGGTATTGGGCCCAGCGGCCAAAACATGAAGGTGTTTAGAGCTGGGAATATAAACAGCAAAACTAAGAACGATCAGCATGTGAATCCACTTAAAGAGCGTATAGAAATTCAGGTTTGCCTCGGGGGAAAGCCCAAATGAGGTGAGCTGCTCAGCGACGCGGCCCGAAACCGGCATAGCAATCCCGTACCAAGGTGAGCTGCCCAGAAGGTGAAATCCATTCATCAAGAGAATAGAAACCATCAGAGAGCCTGTAAGCGTAAGAATAATATTTGCGTCAGCTGATTTGCCGAGCCCCTCCGGACGCACAATCCAGCGTCTAAAGCCCGCGGCTCCCACAGCAAGTAGAACGGCAAGTGTAAAAATATCTTGAAGAAAAATAAGAGCCTGATAGGGGCCGTGGCCTATAAATTCAAAATGGGCAGGCTTGTAAAGGGTTGAGGCAAACTGTTCTAGTGTTCCGAGGGTTATTATGAGAAAGCCCCAAAATATTGTCGTATGAATTATGCCAATGGTTCTTTTGCGTAGCGTAGCTTTTTGCCCCAAGACATTAATAAGGACTGACTTTATGCGCTCAGGAATGCGATCAACGCGCATTGCGCGACCCTGGTGGGCCTTTACTATCTGAAAAAGAAGTTTAAGCCGGTATCCAGAATAGCCGAAAGCGGAACCCGCTACGATAATAAACAAAAATGTCTGCCAGGTCATGAAGTCTCCTTCGAAATGTTTTCAGGCAGGGAAACTCAGTGTTCTTTAATTTTTTTGAATTCTTCTTTTAATACCGGCACAACTGTAAAGAGATCGCCAACTACACCATAATCAGCTACCTGAAAAATAGGCGCTTCGGGGTCGGTATTGATGGCGACGATAAATTTCGACGAGCGCATCCCAGCCAGATGTTGAATGGCCCCGCTGATTCCACAGGCAATATAAAGAGTAGGAGAAACGACCTTTCCCGTCTGCCCAACTTGGTCGCGATGTGGGCGGTAGCCTGCATCTACTGCGGCGCGAGAGGCGCCGACTGCGGCACCTAAAACATCGGCCATTTCTTCTAAGATTTTAAAATTGTCGGCGTTTTTCATCGCCCGTCCACCTGAAACGACGATGGACGCCTCGGTTACGTCCGGACGTCCGCTAGAGCCTTTGACTATTTCAGCTACTTTAGTTTTAAGAGTGCCCAAAGGGGGTGTTTCATTTACGGTCTCAGCAGTTTTTGATGAGTCGGGCTTTGGAACACCCAAAGCATTAGCGCGAATCGTAGCCATTTGTGGTCCTGGTCCCACAAACTCAATCTCAGCAGAGGCCTTGCCGGCGTAAACAGGTCTCCTTACTTTCAACTTTCCACTCTCAAAAGAAACTTGTGTACAGTCCGAAGCCAGTCCTACACCCAGAAGAGCTGCAAGTTTAGGCATAAAATCTCGACCAGTAGGCGTGTGGCTTGCCAGAACGATTTCAGCCCCGCCTGATCTGACGATTTCAGCGATTGCAGTGGTGTAAGCTTCAGCTGTGTAAAATTTTAGCGCGGAGTTTTGAACGAGGTGAACTTTCTTTGCCCCATAATGGCCCAGCTCTTTCGCCAAATCCCCAACACCGTCCCCGAGAAGTAACGCATGGGTCTCGTTGCCCGCAGAAGACGATGCTCCCAAGAGTTCGAAAGTAGATTTTTTGAGTTTGCCATCTCTGTGCTCCGCTATGACGAATGTTTTTGCCATACTTATATTACCTTCGCTTCTTCGTGGAGAAGCCTGACCAGCTCTTTTGCCTGCGCCGCTGCATCGCCAGACATTTTCTTTCCAGCTTGTTTGGGAGGCGGCAGTTGAAAATTTTTATATTTAATTTTGACGTCACTTTCGGCTACGCCTACGTCGGACATCTTTAGGGCTTTTATTTCTTTTTTCTTAGCTTTCATGATGTTCGGAAGGCTGGCATATCGCGGTTCGTTCAACCCTTTTTGGGCTGCGATCAAAGCGGGAAGCGACGATTCAACCATCTCAAATGCACCGCCTTCGATTTCTCGTTTACACTTTACCGAAGCTGCGCTGTACTCTACTTGTAGCGCAACCGTTACGAACGGAATTCCAAAATAGTGAGCGGTGAGTTGACTCACTTGGGCTGCGCCGTCATCTATTGCTTCTTTTCCAGTAAAAATAATATCTACTTTGGACTCTTTTTTTAGAGCCCCAGCCAAAGCTTTTGCAGCAAGATTACTGTCCGCCGCCTCGGGGATCTCAACATGAACTCCATGATCCGCCCCCATCGCAAGTGCGGTTCGAATAGCATCGACTACACGAACGGGACCAGCCGAAAGGACAGTGACGAAGCTTCCGGGATTTTTTTCTCTGAGCCTTAAAGCTTCTTCGATTGCAAATTCGTCGTAAGGAGAAATAATCCATTTAATTCCAGTTGGATCAATTCCCTGGCCGTCGCCGGTTAGCTTTATTTTAGTCTCAGTATCTGGGACTTGCTTGATGCAAACGTAAATGTTCATAACGTATGGTTATAGCGAGCCTTTAAGTGCTTCTGCAACCTGTTTTAAGACACTGATATCAGAACATAGTGTGAATCGAACAAATCCCTCGCCATGCTCCCCAAAACCAACACCAGGGGTAGCCACAATTCCACACTTTCGTATGAGTTCTTGGACATATTCCTCGGATTTAACGCCCGACGGCAATCGAGCCCAGCAATAAAAAGTTGCTTGGGGCGGAGCGCAATGGAGCCCGGACGCAGATAGCGCCGGAACCAGGACGTCACGCCGCTTCTGATATATGATTCGAAGCTCTTTGCAAAAGGAGTCTCCCAGTTCGAGGGCGGCGATACCCGCTTCTTGGCAGGCATTGAACGCACCCGAGTCAATATTGGTTTTTATCTGACCTAGGGCAGAAATAATTTTGGAATTTCCGACTACAAAGCCGACGCGCCATCCAGTCATGTTGTAAGTTTTAGAAAGACTGTGGAACTCGCAACCTACTTCTTTTGCGCCAGGCGCCTGCAGGAAGCTAGGTTGTTTTTTTTCATCAAAATAAAGCTCAGAGTAGGCGTTGTCATGGCAGACAATCAATTCGTGTTTTTTTGCAAATTGAACGACTGCGGTAAAAAATGCAAGGGTAGCAGTCGCTGATGTAGGATTGTTTGGGTAATTGATAAAGAGGAGCCTACAGCGTGGCCCAGATTTTACTATTTTTTCAAGTTGCTCAAAGTCTGGCAAAAATTCATGAGACGCCTTCAATGCAAAATGTCTTGGTATGCCGCCAGCAAATAAGGTCGCTGAGTGGTAAACCGGATAGCCAGGGTCTGGGACAAGGACCCCCTCGCCTGGATTTACAAATGCGAGTGGAATGTGAGCGATCCCCTCTTTTGACCCAATCAGAGTTAAAATTTCGTGATCGGCATCTAATGAAACTCCAAATCGCAAAGAATACCACCTGGCCACAGCTTTCTTAAATTCGGACATCCCAGAGTATGAAGGATACTGGTGATTGATCGGGCGCTTTGCGGCTGCAATCATTCTCTCAATCACAAATGGAGGCGTAGGGAGATCGGGATCACCGATACCCAAGCTAATAAGCGTTTTCCCTTTTTTAATTTCCTCTTGTTTGATTTGATCAATTTTTGCAAATAGGTAGGGCGGAAGGGCCCTGAGTCGAGACGAGATTTCGAAGCGGTCTTTCACTTTTTACCCCTAAAATCGGCAAAAAATGTTTCTATGCCAAGAAGCTGCCCGGGGCGTGGGCCCGATTTTTTTTCATGAAGCCACAGTCCAACCTCGATAGCACCTTCTGCAAAAACCCCGCGATCATGGGCCGTGTGCTTGATCACAATTTGCTCAGCATGGCCGTGAAAATAAACTTCGTGGTCTCCAATAACCTCGCCCGCGCGAATGCTGTGAACCGGGATGTTTCCGGCGCCCGAGGGAGAGATGGCTCGCTGAAGCGAGATTGCTGTGCCACTAGGCGCATCTTTTTTGGTTTTATGGTGAGTTTCAATAATTACGGCATCAAATTTAAGTCGCTCTAATACTGGTGAGAGGTGGCGAATAGCATCCATGACTGCCAGAACACCGATTGAAAAATTAGAAGACATCAGAACAGGAGTTTTTTTTGCAAGCTCCTCTAATGAGCGGCGATCGTCCAGCTTCCAGCCAGTTGAGCCTACAACAAATACCGGAAAATGTTTATCGGACTTTAATGCAAGCGTAGCGAGGGCAGCCATTGCGAGCGAAGACGAAAAATCAATCACGACATCACACTCAAACAGTTTTTCAACAGAGTCGGGCGCATTTTGTTCTGGATCCACTTGCGCAGCGAGAGTGATTTTGTCCTTATACCGTGTGGTGGCTACGCGCTGAACAGCACGGCCCATTTTTCCATTGGATCCTAATATGCCAAGTTTAATCACAGGCGAGTGCCTTTCTGTAAGTTATAGCGTTTAAGGGTTTCAAAAAGTGTGGATCGAGACTGTTGCGACAAATTACTCAGAGGGGCCCGCACTTTTTCATTACAAAAACCAGCCAATGCCATCGCGGCCTTTATGGGGACTGGATTGGATTCTACAAAAAGATCCCTAAATAGGGGATACCATTTTTTGTGAAGTTCAAGAGCCCCTTTTAGGTTTCGGGCTTGCATCTCTTTTTGCAATTGAACCATTGCTCTTGGAATGAGGTTACTCGCTACAGAAATTATGCCCTCGGCTCCGACTGCCATGAGAGGCATGTACGTCGCATCATCTCCCGAAAGGATATCGATTTTACTACCAGCCGTAGCGACTGTGTCTAAGATTTCGCTGGTAAACGCAACATTGCCAGTGGCTTCTTTTAGGGTATTAATCTTAGGATTTTGACTTAGATCTTTTACCGTGGCCGCAGTCAGGCTGATACCGGTTCGCCCAGGCACATTATATAGTATGAGTTCGCAATTAATGCTATCCGCGATCGCGTTAAAATGGAGCTTAAGGCCGTCTTGGGAGGGCTTGTTAAAGTAAGGAGTAACAATCAAAACAGCGGCAGCGCCTCGATCTGAAGCCCATTTTGAAAGAGCAATAGATTCAGCCGTATTGTTGCTCCCCGTGCCTGCAATTACTTTGAGCGCAGAACCTTTAAGGACGTCTATTGCCGTTTCAATTAAAAGTTTTTTTTCTTCAGTCAAGAGCGTGGGCGCTTCTCCGGTGGTCCCACATGGAATTACACCTGTTATTCCAGCGTCCATTTGGTCTTTTAAAAGGGCTTTAAATGCTGGGAGGTCAATCTGGCCGTCCGATCCAAATGGGGTAATGAGAGCAGTATAAACGCCGTGCATGTCCCAAAAAATAGCATAGCAGGCGAGGTGGGTCGAGGATTGTCGACAGTAAGGTCAGACTTTTTCGCCGCGCATTAGGTCTTCATAACTTTCGCGCTCTCGAATCACTTCTATTCGCCCCTGATCCAGGAGAATTTCTGGAGGCCTGGGTCTGCTATTATAATTTCCAGCCATCGTAAAGCCGTAGGCACCGGCTGATAAAATCGCGAGTAAATCCCCCCTTTTTATATTTGAAGACATAGGGCGGCCCGTCGCAAAGCAGTCAGCGCTTTCACAAACGGGGCCAACAATATCCGTTTTCCTTAAAGGAGGAGAGCTTCGGGTATTTCGTAATGGAATAATTTCATGATGGCTCCCATAAAGGGAGGGTCGCATGAGGTCGTTCATTCCAGCATCAACAATCAAGAAGTCCTTTTGTTTTCTTTTTTTTCGGAAAAGTACGCGTGTAATTAAAATACCAGAATTTGCAGAAAGTAGTCTCCCGGGTTCAAGCAAAATTCGGTGCCTCCCCCGATGGGCACTATTTTTTCCAAACTGCTTATGCAGCAATTGGCAGTATTGCTTAAGATTAAGGGGCTTTTCTTTCGAATAACTCACTCCAACGCCTCCGCCGACATCTAAATACAGGAGAGGTTTTTTTTGAAGGGCTTCGACCTCGAACGCGAGGTTTGAGAGCATTTCAAAGGCCTGCTTTAAGGGTGAAAGTGATAAGAGTTGGCTTCCGATATGAATACTAATTCCCTGTATGGATATGTTTTCAAATTTTCGAATGTCTTTGATTAGAGAAAATATTTCGGAGCGGTCAATACCGAATTTATTTTTTCTTAATCCCGTAGAAATATAGGGATGTGTTTTAGGATCGACATCGGGATTAAATCGGAGCGCGATTCTGGCCTGTTTTTTTTCTCGTTTTGCAATCGAAGAAATCACTTCGAGCTCTTCGGCCGATTCGACGTTAAATGAAAAAATGCCATCTTCGCCCGAGCAAAGGGCCTCGGCAATTTCTGAATCGGTTTTTCCGACTCCTGAAAAGACGACTTGGGAGGGCGCAATCCCTGCCTTTTTTGCCCGATATAGCTCGCCACCAGAAACGACATCAGCTCCGGCGCCTTCGAGTGCCAGCAGGCGCAAAAGCGACAAGTTAGAGTTCGCCTTCATTGCGTAGCAGATTAAAAAATTGACACCATCGAGGTGTTTTTTAAGTGCTCGAATGGATTCGCGAAACGCCGAAGCAGAGTAAACATAAACTGGGGTGCCAATGGATTCCACTAACTTTTCGAGAACGACGCCGTCAGCGACCAAGGTACCGGATTGCTGTGAAAAAAAATCAAGCGGTCTGCTCATTGAAAACTTTGGCGACTCTGAGGGCTAGGCGAAGGCTTCTGGGCCGGACCTTTAATGGCAGAAACTTCCTCTGCAAGGGTTGGGTCAGGAGGCAGGGGAGGGGCTTTGACCCCGCACGAAAAGCCAAACAAAATCATAAATACGCAGAAAAAGTATTGCTTCATTTAGAACCTCAACATGAGACCAAGGCCAATTGTTTCATATCCAATGTCAGCTCTGAAATCCCAATTTGGGCCGACCTGAAAAAACAGACCCATACCGAGAGCAGGGCCCAATGCATTGAGATCCGACAAAACGATCGGGGCATTTTCAGCCGATGTGCTTCCTGGAATTGCTGAAAGTACAAACCCCTTTTGCAAGCCGGCATAAACAAATAAACCAAAAATGTCGCTCAAAAGGAGGTTATATCGCCCGGTTACCACGAGCGGTGCGACGAAGTAAGAGTCGTCCTGTTGATCCGAGCCTAGGTTGAGAGCCTTATAAAAAAATAGCCCACCTTCAATCGCGAAAGAGTCTTGAAGGGTAGCTTTTCGAACTAAAATGTTATTACCGATTGTTTTACCGAATCGAATCCCTCCTACTGCAGGGTTATGAATATTTCCGTTGGCCGCTACTCGGTAGAATCCAAATGCAAAGCTAAGAGAGTTAATAAAAGGATCGAATATTGGCATTTCTTCTACGACTACATTGGGTTCGCCCGCGTCTTCGATTGCATCGTGCACTTCGTTTTCCTGGGGCTGAGGTGACGAGCCTGAGTCCAGCTCCTGGTCAAAACTCTTTGCTGATGACTTTTCAGTCGAGGGAGGCTCAACCTGTGCTGAATTCTCGGAGGCCGAACCCGCATTTTCTGGGGGCGGAGGAGGTTTTGTTTCGCTCTCTAACTTACTTAACTCATCAAAGTCAGTCGCGGGTACCTTCGGAGGTTCAACCGGAAGGGGCTCGAGGAGGGGTTTTTCGGCAGGCTCCGCGACTGGGGTCGGAGAGGGAGTGGTAGTAGGCGGCTCCACAATCGAAGGCATTGCCATTTCATTTTCTGCCGCAGCGACTGGTACGGGAGGTAAAGTTTCTTCAGTGGGGGCAGGTGGAGCGCCGGTTCCTTCAAGTTCTGAAATTTCTCGTAATTCATTTTCGGTCAAAGGGGGGGGGACAATATCTGCCAATTTTTATACGGCGCTA
>CAYJBA010000107.1:0-8314 GCA_964367865.1 uncultured Bacteriovoracaceae bacterium
TAAAGTGGCATTACGCGGCGTTCGCAATGACGAGACGGGAGGTCGATTCTCCCTAGGTCCACCACTTCGCTCGTAGATTACTACGAGCTTTGCGGTGCTTGCACCGCAAAGCGCTTTGCGCGACGTGGTGCAAGCACAAATATAAAATTTAAAATAATCTTAAGCATCACTAAGGCGAAGTGGTGCCCCGCATAGCTTTAGCGACGTGGGGCAAAAAATGTATTACGTTTATATATTAAAAAGCGACAAAGACGGCAGTAAAACTAAGTGCAAACTGCTGGAACTGGCTCAACTGACAACCGCCGTTACTTGGTGAGGAGTAACAAAATACTTACGACAAAGTTCCTGGACTTCTTTAGCTGAAACAGAACTAATTCGTTTTATGATTTGCTCTTCGGTTTGAGGATCTAAACCATAAACGCGCTCAAGACCATAGTGACTCGCTATCGACGGATCACTCTGAAGATCCATTGCTCTGCGCCCAAGGTAAAATTCCTTCGCACGCTTCATTTCAGTTGGCGTCGGTCCTTTCTGAGCTAGCTTCTCGTAAACTTCGCGGATTCCAGTAAGGGCCTCTTCGCGCTTTCCAGGTGCACAAGCTATGTAAGTACCGAGATATCCGCGCTCAACGCCTTCGAAACTCATCGGAGCGACAGTATAGGCAAGGCTCTTTTTTTCACGAAGCTCAATAAAAAGTCGACCGCTTTGGCCACCAATCAAAGTTTGAAGGATTCGAAGCGCATAACGATCATCCGAGGTAATCGTTGTACCCAGTCCTCCAACTATAATGTGAGTTTGTTCACGTTTAAGAACTTCTTCTACCCACCGGTCCGCTACGAGTTCAGGCTCATCGCTGAGCTGTTGAAAAGGTATCGCCGTCCCCTGGGTGTGTGCGATCGCGCTCTTTTCGAGCTCAGTCAACCAAAGATCAAGTGCCCCTTTTTTAACGTCACCACTTAATGAAATGACCATGCGTTCTGGTTTTACCCATGCATCGTGAAATTTTTTAAGTTTGGCCTGCCGAATCGTTGCCAAGCTTGCGAGCGATCCGCTCGTTAAATGACCATAGGGGTGGGCCTCAAATAGCGTTTTTAAAAAAAGCTTAGTACAAAGCTGTGAAGAATGATCTTCGATGCTCTTAACTTGATCTTCAGCAATCCGCCTAGCGTGTTCGACTTCGTCTTCAGTAAAGCTCGGATCAAATAGCACTTCTGAAAAAAGAGGCGATAGTGCACCCCAATCTTTTGCAAGTCCCGTCATTTGAATGCCAACGGTGTTTCTTCCAGAAAATCCGTCGATGCTAGCCGCATGACTCTCGACTAAGGCGGATATTTGTTTTGCGGTTTTAGTCGACGTTCCCTTGGACCAAGTCAGGGACATCATATAACTAGAGCCCCAATCCTGTGCTGCCTTCTCTGCCGCCTGAGCCATTTCGAGTCTAAGTCCCCCCATCATGCAGGCATGAGCGCTAAACACATGCGAATGAGCACGGGGGTAGTATAAAACTTGGATCCCGGATGAGAGCTTAATTTGCTCGATGAGTGTTTCTTTTTTCTTGCCCCGAGTAGCGGCACCCGAAAGAACTTCGCCCACTGGAGCAGAGGGCTTGAGAATTTTTTTTGCCAAATCGCTGATTTGCTCAGCCTGTACATCCTTAAAATCCTTTGGAACAAGAATCGCCCCAGCCATACGCCTAAAATCCAAGTACTCTCTAGCCACTTCTCTTACTCGATTTGCATCCACTAATCGAAGGTCATCTAAATAACCCTCGTCAAATCTAAGGTCTCCCAAAACAAACTTAAGAAATCCTACCCTACCAGCGACCCCATCGGCGGTTTGTGTGACATATAGCCGTTCACTTTCTGCGCTCACAATGACGCGAGCAAGCTCTTCCTGTGTAGGACCTTCATCTTGAATGCGTTTAAGTTCAAATAAAATTTCTTTGCAAACTTCTAATAGGTTTTCCTTTTTTCCCGGCTCAGCCTGAACATAAAACATTCCAGGATCCTTAGGAACATAAAGTCCTGCCGATATTTCGCTAACCAGAGACTTTTGATAAAAAAGCCGCTGATAGAGCCGCGAAAGCTCGCCCATTCCTAAAACTCCAGAAAGTACATCCAGGGCTGGAATATCTGGATGCATCAGTTCAGGCACACGAAATGAAAAACTTACTGAGGGCATCTTGACGTCAAACGGTCGAACAACAAAGTCAGGCTGATTGCGAAGAGCTGGCTCTGAATATCTACGAATGACTTTTTCTTTTTTCGCTTTGGTACTCTTAATTACTTTCGAACCAAAATATTTTTCAATGGACTTTAAAATCCGGGCGCGTCTTGGACTGTCTCCGTTACCTACAGGTCCGACTAATATGACACCCATTTTAGATGATACGTAATTTCGCTTATAAAAAGCTTCAAGACTAGAAAGCTTTGCGCCTTTGAGTAATTTTTCAAAACCAATGACAGGTCTCCCGTAAGGGTGCTTTTTAAAAGTGGCTGCAAAAAGTGTCTGAAAAAGCTGTCGACCCGGGGAGTCTTCATTCTTTTTTAATTCTTCGATGATCACTTCTCTCTCGCGATCAAAATCGGATTTCAAAAAACGCTGGGGCTTGGCCATTCCGCCAAAAACGTCAATCACTCGCTCCCAATGATGGGCTGCACACGTAACATGATAAACAGTTTGATCAAATGAGGTGTACGCGTTGATGTCCCCACCGAGGGACTCAACGGCCTGAGCCATTTTTCCGGTAGAAGATTTTCCGGTTTCTTTTGCTGCCGCATCTTTAAAATGCATGTGCTCTAAAAAATGAGCGAAGCCCGCTTCGGGCCCCTCTTCGTCAGCACTCCCCGTTTTAACCCACCAATAGGTAGAGGCCACTGGGCCTTCGTAATGTTGAAGCACGACAGGGACGCCGTTACTCAATTCTAAGACTTCAGGTTCAAATATTTTAGCCATAAACTTTAAGGCCCCCCCATCATTCCGGGTACAGTTCTAATTCCATGCGAATTTAAATAGACCTCAAGATTTTTGGTCCATTTAAAACCATTGGCCCTGAGCTTGTCATAAAAACCCTTCACCAATGTAAAGTATTTGGAATTTTTCTGAGTTTGTATGAATTTTTCGTAAGTCTTCTTCGCGTCATCTTTGAGCTTGCCCGAGCCTTCTGCGCTTTCATGGTAAAGACTGTTTGTTTCTGTTCCCGTCAGAAGGTCTTGAATATGAGCCCCCAAAAATCCGGTTACCTCTTCTTTTTCCGGAAAATGCTGGTGTTTTTTCAAAAATGACTCCCAGGCCGCGATCTTTTGGACTACTTCGTCCCAACTCTTGACAGCCTTTTCGTCCATTTCGCGTTTTTTTAAGGTCAAGTACTCCACCCAAACCTCAGGAATTAGCGTCCCAAACTGAGTCTTTGACCAATTGGGGTCTTCCTCAAGCGTTGCAAACCCCTCATGGTCAGAGACAGCGATACCCACTTGAGCTAGCTCGGCTCTCTTTTCTTTAGTCCACTCGCCTAAGGCTCCCATCGCTTGAGATTTAGCATTTACAAAATCGCTGTGAAATTTATGAAAAATCGAAAAAAGTGATTCGCGGCATTCGCGGGTCTGTTCTTTCGCGGCTTTTTGAAATTCAATAGATATTTTTCTGACTGAGTCCAGATCAGTTTTACTGAGGCTGTTTGCAAATTGAGTAAGAGACTCTGATTTTCCAGAAGGGCACTGTGGGGCGCTCACACCATAGAGTAGACCCACAAATCCAAGTATTAAGAGAAATGATAATTTGTATTTCATTTTCGAGATTATGGCTGAGGGGAATAGCGCCGACAAGTGGTGTTTTTGGCGGAATGAATTGAAATACTCCTGAATTTTACTTCGCCGACCCGGGTATTAAAAAAGGAGCCTCTGATTCGCTCTTGAAAGCGAAATCGGAGGCTCGCGTTTTACCCTTTTACAATTGTCTTAAATCCGCCCCAGATCATTCGCATTCCGTCGAAGGGCATTTTTTCCCACATCTTCATGAGATTTTCGTCTTTCATGACTTTCCTCATAACTTGCTCGCGATGCGCGCGAGATTTGTAGACGGCGTAACCTAAAATTACTTTTTCTCCGCCTTTGAGCTTTACGCTCCTAGGAAAAGAAGTGATTTTGCCTTTGGACACATCGTCACCGATGGACTCGACGTAATCGAGTGCGCCGTGCTTGATCCATGTCTTCGCTGAAAGCTTTGCCATTGCTTTATAGGTCTTCATATTTTTCTTTGGAACAGGAATTACAAAACCGTCTACATAGCGTGCCATTTGAGTGCTCCTAAATTAGTTTTTTATTTGAGTTAGAAAAATAGCATAAGCAGGGATGAATAAAAATGAAACTAATATTTAGGGTTAATTTAATGTCGCAATCAATGATATTTGTTTTTAATCCGCTTCATCAAGATGATCGACTACGCCTGTAGCGCTACAGATGTTTTGATTATATTAGTCGGCCATTTTCTAATGCGGATTTAAATTTAAAAATGAGCAAAAGGTAGTGTTAAATAGGCTACGTTTTATAAACGCGATCAACGAGCGATTTAAGTGCATTGAGGTTAGTAGGATCGTTATAAACTCGCTCAAACAACTTAAACGTATTTGGGTCATTTTTTTCAAGCCATTCGAGTCCGGCCTTGGGTCCTATGAATCGTTTGCGTCGAATTTGAAAGTAATCAGCGACCGAAGCTTGCTGGAGCTCTGCGCGACGATATAGCCCATGCACATCACCAACGGCTATGCGTTCGAGCTGCTTGTCTGACCATGCTTTCGTAGCATTGATTTCATACAAGGGGGCTGGTTCAAAAGGTTTTTTAAAGTGCTTCCGGAGGCGCCGAGTAAAATTTCGTCCGTAATTTCCACGCTCAAAAAGGAGTCTGGCATCTCTCCATGCAAGTTGCTGATCTGACAGTTTTTTTAAATCTCTTTCAGAGTAAAGAAATACGTCCCAATAAGCACCGTTCTTTTTTTTTGTGATCCTCGTCTTTGACCCACGTTTAAAAATACCGACAATATCGTAATCGCTAATATCAGTTGCAACCCCTCGTGCGCGCGACCCATAAAGAATCACGGTGTGACATTTATACTTGGTTGTAAGAAGATTCGTAATTTCTAAAAGGGTTGGATCATTATTTTGCACAGACATTATTTTTTAATAACTATATATAGCGCGGCGTTCAACAAATAAATGCTTTTTAACTCTTCCATGCTTTCACAAATCCGAGTCTTTTCGACCTCTCCCATTTTCCCACTCCTTCCTCTTTTGTGCTATACACCCTCCCACCATGGGTACCGAGTCTCTATATAAGTCCCTCTACGTCCACTTTCCATTTTGTGAAACGAAATGCAATTACTGCGACTTTTACTCGCTCGGGCGTGAGCGAACGAAATCTGGCGACCCCGATCAATTCGCCCAAGCTCTTACACGTGAGGCAAAACTCACTGAAAATCTTTTGGCTCCGCAACTTGATACGGTCTTTTTCGGTGGCGGTACACCAAGCATGACTCCCGCCTCCGTGATTGAAAACGCCTTGGGCTCGATTTTAGAAAGCCGCATCACCCCCTACACCGAATGGACGATGGAGGCAAACCCGTCTTCAATTACTCTGGATAGTCTGCGTGAATATACGTCCCTCGGAGTCAACCGCATCAGCATGGGCGTTCAGTCGCTCAGAAACGACCATCTCACTATGCTCGGGCGGGTTCACAACAGAGAAGCGGCACTCCGCGCTCTTGGCTTCATTTTCGAAGCTGGAATTTCAAACGTTTCGGTAGATTTACTCTGTGGAGTGCCGGGACAAACGCTCGAGGATTTATCCCTCGCTCTGGATGAACTCACTCAGTTTCCTATAACTCATTTAAGTTGCTACTTACTCACACTATCTAAACATCATAAAATGTATAGCGACCTGCCTAACGAAGAAACCCAGCTGGAACACTTGCTTCATCTGGATTCTGAAATGCGCGGCAGAGGGTTTAGTCATTACGAGATTTCAAATTTCGCACGCACGGGTCATGAAGCCAGGCACAACTTAAATTACTGGAAAGGCACAAGCTATTTAGGGCTGGGTCCTTCAGCCCACTCATTTGATTCTGAGAAAGGCGTTCGCTTTAAGAATTTTTCCTCGCTTCACAAGTACGCCGAAAGTCTTTCTAAAGATGAGTTCCCAATAGAATGGATCGAAACTCTGACTCCTGACCAGAAAAGAATCGAATCCTGGATGTTAGCCCTTAGACTCAGAGATGGGTTTCCGGAGACCTGGCTGGATGAGCCTAGACGAAAATCCCAGGCTAAAATGCTGATGAATCGGGGCCTCCTCCAACTCCATCCCAATAAATCAGGATTTCTAAACCTGACCCCCCGTGGATTTGCATTAAGCGATCAGGTCATTTCGAACTTGGTTTAACGGAAAAATATCCTGTAAATTCAATATTTTATAAATTTTTATGCCCCCGGTTGACGGTCCATATTTCATTACCATTATATATAAAAAGACGGGTCTTTAGACCTTCATAATTTTTACTTGGATTCCGAGGTAGGTCGTGATCGAAACAGGTACCGATATGAGCGAAATTAAATCAGAAAATGTGGCACCGACCCATAGCGAAGCAACTGCACAGGAAGGCGACTCCCAGGCAGATCCCATGGAGCTAAAGATTCAGGAGCTCGAGGTTCAGGTCAAAGAAAAGGAAAATAAGTATCTTTATCTTTATGCGGATTTCGAAAATTTTAAAAAGCGAATCGCA
Source organism: uncultured Bacteriovoracaceae bacterium (assembly GCA_964367865.1). GTDB lineage: Bacteria > Bdellovibrionota > UBA1018 > UBA1018 > UBA1018 > CAYJBA01. The sequence continues at coordinate 6,770 of CAYJBA010000107.1, forward strand.
AAGGAACGGCAAGATCTCATTAAGTTTGGCTGGGAGCCCGTAGCTCGGGATTTGCTTCCACTTGCAGATAATTTAGAGCGCGCTATTTCGCACATGCCTGAAAATACGGATAAAACACTCGCTGACGGGCTAAAAATGATTTTAAGCCAATTTAAAGCTGCGATCAAAAAGCAGGGCGTAGAACCGATCAAAAGCGTTGAGCAAGTTTTTGATCCAACGCTTCATGAGGCTATTGCGCAAGAAGAATCAGATCTTCCATCAGGGACCATCACTCAGGAGCATGTTGCAGGCTATATGATTCACGGGCGGCTATTGAGACCCGCGCGAGTCACGATTAGCAAAGGAAAATCTTAAGTAGCATTGACTAAGTAAAATTGAGGACCATTTTAAATTTAAGTTAAGCAGCCAGGAATGGCTCTAAGGAAAAAGAAAGGCTAAAGAGAGGTTGATATGGGTAAAATCATCGGAATCGATTTGGGAACTACGAATTCGTGTGTGGCGATCCTTGAGGGAGGGGAGCCGAAAGTTATCGCTAACTCCGAAGGCATCAACATTACACCCTCGGTTGTAGGCTTTAGCGCAACGAGCGATGAAAAGCTTACCGGTCAGGTCGCCAAGCGCCAGGCTGTGACCAATCCTGAAAGAACCGTCTACGAAGCTAAGCGCCTCATTGGTCGCAAATTTAACTCAAAAGAAGTTCAAGAATTCATGAAGGTCGCGCCCTTTAAGATCGTCGAAGCTAAAAATGGCGATGCTTTTGTAAAAGTGGGAGACCGCGAATACTCCCCTCAAGAACTTTCGGCATTTGTTCTTCAGAAAATGAAAAAAACTGCTGAAGACTATCTTGGAGAAACCGTTACAGAAGCGGTCGTGACCGTTCCTGCCTATTTTAATGATGCCCAACGCCAGGCGACAAAGGATGCGGGCCGAATCGCAGGCCTAGACGTTAAACGCATCATCAATGAGCCAACTTCTGCTGCCCTGGCTTACGGCTTGGACAAGCAGGGTAAAGATCAAACCGTTGCAGTCTTTGACTTAGGGGGAGGAACATTTGATATTTCGATCCTTGAACTCGGCGACGGTGTTTTTGAAGTAAAAGCTACAAACGGAGACACGTTCTTGGGCGGTGGTAACTTCGACCAAAGAATCATCGACTGGATGGCGGATGAATTTAAGAAAGAATCTGGAATCGATCTTCGTAAGGACAAGATGGCGCTTCAGCGCTTAAAAGAAGCTGCTGAAAAAGCGAAACACGAGCTTTCGAGCACAATGGAAAGCGACATCAATCTGCCTTTTGTGACCGCGGATGCTTCGGGCCCAAAACATTTGAGCATGAAATTATCACGCTCAAAACTCGAAGCGCTTGTCGCAGATCTCATCGATAAGCTTACAGGCCCCTGTGAGACCTGCATTAAAGATTCTGGCATTTCGAAAAGTAAAATCAACGAAGTGATTTTGGTCGGTGGTATGACCCGCATGCCAAGGGTTCAAGCCAAAGTAAAAGAGATCTTTGGTAGAGAGCCTCACAAAGGTGTAAACCCCGAT
>CAYJBA010000108.1:0-1435 GCA_964367865.1 uncultured Bacteriovoracaceae bacterium
CTTCGACCCCATTCAAAACTAGGTCGTAAGCAGACGCCTGAATCTGGTCTAAATTTTTACCTTCAATAAAGTCATCGAAAAACTCAGGCCTAGGCGAGGTAAATGGATGATGAAGCGCAAAATAGCGATTTTCTTTATCATCAAATTCAAGAAGAGGAAAATTCATGACCCACAGAAATGCGGGTTTACCTTCGCCATGCTTTGGGATCAACCTTAGGCGGCTTCCCACCTCAAGTCTTACTGAGCCAAGCGCATCAAACACTATTTTGTTTTTCTGATCCGCAACAATCAAGACCAGATCGCCGGGTTTTAAGTTCAAATTTTTCTGTAACTCCGCTTTTTCGCCGTCAGATAAAAATTTCGCCGCCGGAGACTGTAACTCGCCACCGGGTTGAACCTTAATCCAAAGCAATCCCTTCGCCCCGTATCCTGCTGCATGGGACTGAAGATCATCGAGATCTTTTCTAGAAAATTTTTCAGCTTGACCAGAAACAACAATCCCACGAACAGACCCCGATTTTCCACGTGGGTTAGCCTTAAGCGCGTTTGAAAAAACTTGAAACTGGCTTGAAGCAAACACCTTTGACAAGTCCTTTTGTTCGAGCCCAAATCGAACATCGGGCTTATCACTCCCAAAGCGAGTCATCGCGTCCGCATAGGACATTCTTGGAAATGGAGCCGAAACTTCCTGACCAAGAATTTCTTTCCAAAGTTTGACCATCATAGTCTCTAAAATCGGAAAAAAAGCTTCTTCGTCTAAAAATGAAGTTTCAATATCGATCTGCGAAAACTCGGGTTGCCGATCCGCTCTTAAATCCTCGTCACGAAAACAACGCGCAATTTGGTAATAGCGATCCATGCCACTCACCATTAGGAGCTGCTTTAATGTTTGAGGCGATTGCGGAAGCGCGTAAAATGTTCCCTGATTGAGGCGACTAGGCACAATAAAATCACGAGCACCCTCAGGCGTCGACTTATAAAGGATTGGCGTCTCAACCTCTACAAATTGATTTGCATCTAGATGATTTCGAACAATCGAAAGCATGCGATGGCGGGTCAGCAGATTTTTTTGTAAAACTGGCCGTCTCAGGTCCAAGTACCGGTATTTGAGGCGAACTGTTTCAGCCACATCCGTTTCATCCTCGATCGAAAACGGAGGAGTCTTTGCCTCGGACAAAATTACGAGATCTGTGCAGGCAACTTCAATCTCCCCGGTGGCCATTTTCGAGTTCGACATCCCAGAGGGACGCCCCCGAACTTTGCCTTTACACCAGATTACGAACTCGGAGCGAATTTTTCCGGCTACCTCATGGGCTTTTGACCCACTTTCCAGAGCGGGGTCAAAGACGATTTGGGTGAGTCCGTAACGGTCACGGAGGTCAGCAAAAACCAAGCCTCCATGGTCGCGGCGCTTCGAAATCCAGCCGCAGAGCAT
>CAYJBA010000108.1:1445-8306 GCA_964367865.1 uncultured Bacteriovoracaceae bacterium
CCACTTCATAAACCCCCGACAAATAGATAAGGTAGAGAAACATGATAGATGATCCGTCGCTTTCAAAAAGAGCCTATAACCACGAATCTTCCGCGGCATCCTGGGAGGAGATCTGGGAAGCAGGACCTTACTTTCGCCGAATTTCAGAACTGATGGAGGATGCTAAAGAGTTTGTTGTCATCGTTGGCTGGCAGATTGACTCGCGCTTGCCTATGCCCCTCCCCGATCGACCTGGGGCTCCTGAAGCAGCCGCCTCGCTGCATCCTGGTTTTGAAACCTTGATCGACAAAATAACTCGACTCTGCGCAGCGAAACCCGGGCTGCAGTTTTATTTTCTCATGTGGGACCACGCCTATTTCTTCGTCCTCGAACGTGAGACCTGGCAACGGCGGATTTGGGAAAATGTTCATGATCAGGTGCACTTTTTATTTGATAACCGCGTTCCGCTCGGAGGCTCTCACCATGAAAAGATCGCGCTCATCGATGGTAAAATTGCCCTTTTAGGTGGAATCGACCTTTGTGACGAACGTTGGGACACTCCTAATCACTTTTTTCATGACCCCAGGCGCTCACTTAGTTTTAAAAAAGAAATTCACGGGCCTTACCATGATTTAGCTGTGCAGCTGACCGGTCATGTGTGCACACAGATCCATGAACATGTCGCGATGAGATGGAACCGACTGTCTACCGCTCCCTTTCCGAAACCCAAACCCCTTCACTTGACAGATGGGGGCCATCGCGTCTACTTGAGCCGCACCTGGGCTCCTATTGATGCCGGAACTCGCGGAGCACCCATCATTCGTGAAAACGAATTTCTTTTTCGGGATTTGATTGGTCTGGCAGAAAGACGAATCATTCTCGAAGGACAGTACTATTGGTCAGAAACGATCAATAATCTTTTAATAAAGAAAATGCACGAACGCAAAGGCGGAACATTTGAGATTTTTCTCATTTTAGGGGACCTTCAGTACAATCCGGAGTGGGTTCAAAAGATGACGCCCTTTCAGCTCGGACTGCTTAAAAAACTAGAACAGGCTGCCATCGTCTCTGGCACGAAGTTGGTCATGGGTTGCCCTTATATTTATCCCTCATCCGACTCTCAAATGGCTCCCCACTCCAATGAATTTAAACCCAAGAGGGTCTATGTGCATTCAAAGGCCGTGGTCATCGATGATCGCTTTTTAAGCATAGGTTCTACAAACCTCGCTGCCCGCGCATTTAGATTGGACACTGAACTCAATGTCACTCTTCAAGCGACTACCCCTTCAGAAGTCGAACATATCCAAGCTTTTGTTCGAGATTTGCTACACCACTGGAATTTAAGTACTGTAGAGTCAGGACTTTCTTCACGGCGTACCGCGCCGATCAAGCTTCGAATGATCCATCCCGTCCAAGAACTCCGAAATATTCGCCTGAAATGGCCGTTCAGTTCAGCCTTTCCGATTTACCTATTTTTCGATCCTCCCCTTCCGTGGCTCTATCCTTTGAAACGAAAATTCAGAGTCATTGCAAAAAGGCAGTGGCATTGGATCTATTGGGGCATGTTACTTATCCTCTTTGCAAGCACCTTTGCTTCGATGATTTTGGCTGACGCATGGCCGGGGCGTGATATTACCCACGATCCGTGGGTCGCGCTCTATGCAGCGCTACTCACGTCGGTCTGGTTGTTTCCGGTACCTTTTTTTATAACCTGTATTTGGGCAGCGTTTCACCTGGGCTTTGACTCCGCCTCAAAAATCATTGTAGCCTCGATCTGGATTTCGTCGTTTGTGGGTTACCTACTTTCTCGAATGTTTCCAACGCCCGCGACTCAGTTTTACCGAGAGACGGCGCCCAAATGGCTACCCCAGCAAATTGGCCTGAGGCGTCTGCCGCCACTTATTTCTGTGATGATCGACCCGCGCGTAAGCCTGCGTTTCAAAATCGCGTTTCAAGGGCTCTATACGATTCCGTTTCATTGGTTCCTTTTAGGCTCTTGGATTGTGGTACCCGCGGTTATGCTTGGGGTTTGTAAGATTGCCTTGATTCCCCGTTTTGATTTTTTTAGCGACTGGGCATTTCGCTTTCGCTGGGAGTATTTTACCTTGGCGCTTTTTTTTAGCATTTTCCCGGTTGGGATGAGGTTATGGAAAAAAAGAGATTAAAAATCCTCTCCTATAATATCCACAAGGGGTTTACCGCCACACGGGCGGATTTTGCGCTTGCAAAAATGCGCGACGCGATTCGGACAGTGGGTGCCGATCTTGTCTTTTTGCAGGAAGTTTTGGGAGAACACGAGGAATTAGAAAAGCATATCGAACAGGAGTCACAGTTTGAATTTCTCGCTGACAGTATCTGGCCGCATTTCGCTTACGGCAAAAATGCTGTCTACTCCGAAGGCCATCACGGAAACGCAATATTGAGCAAGCATGCTATCTCCACCTCTGAGAACATCGACATCACTTTTTCGCGATTTGCCCGACGGGGGATACTCCATGCCACGATGGAGATTCCTGAGCAGGGAAGGCTCCATGCGATTGTGGTCCATCTCGGATTATTTGAGTCCGAGCGCAAGGAACAGATTGCCAAGCTCTGTGAGCGCATCAGGTCTCATGTGCCTGACGAAGAGCCCCTGATTATTGCTGGCGACTTTAATGATTGGCTGCAAAGAGCGACGCCCATATTAGAAGAAACGCTCGGCCTAAAAGAAGCATTTATGGCAACGACGGGCTCGCATGCAAAATCTTTTCCAGCTTGGCTGCCTGCCCTGCGGCTGGATCGAGTGTATTTTAGAGGATTTGAGGTAATGGCTGCCGAATGCCTGTCCAATCGCCCATGGAGTCAACTCTCAGACCATGCCCCCCTTTGGGTGGAGATGCAGTTTACTTAAGTCGCAGGAAGTTCATCCTGGCGAATTCATTTGGGAAATTTAAATTGCGTATGAGCTTCTATGGTGAGTTCAGGTTCTAAGTGCAACGCTGTTGAAATACCATTGCCCCAATGATATAAGAGATATATGAGGATTAAGAAAGAATCCTATCTTCCCGGATTTAACTTCAAAGCTGACTCCATAGCGCATGGCGGAGATCTCAGACGTGGTAAACGCAAAATCATCCGACCCATCGATCCCAAGCAAGCAATACATGTCGTGATGCGATCCTCACGCGCCTGTGGGAGGTACTCGCTTTTGCATCCCAAACACTGCAATCGGATCCACGCGTTTACCGAAAAAATCGCGCTCCGTTGGGGGGTTCGGGTCTATCGCTTCGCCAATGTTGGAAATCATATTCATTTACTGGTCAAGGTGCCAAACCGCGGAGCTTGGAAACGCTTTATTCGTGAACTTGCGGGTGGAATTCCTCAAATTGTGACTGGAGCAACGAAGGGACGGGGGCTTGGACGACGAGAAGATATGGACATCGCAGAAAGTGCAAAACGCGGGTTTTGGGATGGCCTCGTATTTACACGCATCGTTCACTTCGGGCGGGACTTTGAAAAAGTGGCCAGGTATTTAATTAAAAATCTCTTTGGGGCGGCGGGAGTGCCGGTTAAGAAATTGTTTGCGCTGGGATATAGTATTATGAGTTTAGGGGTTGAGCCGACGTAGAAAAGTGTAGAGATTGCGAATTTGCAGAAATACTATCCAGCAAATTTAAGCATGAACCTATGAATATTCCCCATAAAATCTGGGCCGAAATTTGGCGGATTCGAAACTAACCTCACTCCTCTTCTTGAACTTCCTTAGCTTTCTGAAATTCAATCTGATCGAGCACTTCTTCCATATCGTCCTCTTCTTCTAGGTCGGGGTTACCATTGCAACCAGGCTCGCCCGCAGAAGCGCCGACACGGAAATGAAAGTGATCGCGATGGCCAGGAATATGCCTAATAAAACGTCTGAGCACTGGCCAATCTGGATCTCCGCGACCTGCCTGCGATAGTTTCGCGATCCAACGGTGATCCAAAAAAACGATTTTTACGCACGCGTAAGGGTTTTTAAAGACTTTTTTGATCAGCCACCAATTTGCGACGGGATCAAATTGGCGAACGAAGTTAGAAAGAAATCGCCCCCAACGGCTTGTGACCAAAAATCCAACGTCAGCATCTTGGCCGGTCATATGAGATGCGTGACCCTTACGACCTGATTTACCGGCAAGGCACCCGCCACGTGGAGCCGATACGTCGCCCACGACGAGTTGCAACCCTTTGTATTCGGGCTCGGGAAACTCCTTAGAAATCTGACGCCCTAGCCACTCGATCATCGCAGCCATTCGGTCTGTTCCAAAATTGGTACATCTCCCGGGAGTTCTAAAGGCGATGCGATTACCGGGTGTCGAAACAATTTGCCGGCCCCAGGCCAAAAATCCGTTATTCACGTTACAATAGGACTGTTCACGTTTACCAACCTCACCTGAGAGAAAACCCAAAACATCTTGTACCTCTCCCTGGGCAACTGCTTTTTGATATTCTTTTTGTTCAGGAGTCATTTCGTCGCAATAGCTAGATTTTCGCCTCCATGGAGAACAACTTGCCTGCCGACGCTTTCGCCCTTGAACGGGCTTCTTACAACAATGGTGACCATTAAATACAAATTCTGGGTTCCACTTGGCGCAAAAGTCGATATCCCCCGAATAATTCTCGACATGCTCCTCGGCAAACTCAGAGACCGGAGCACAAGGTGGAGCGGTAATCTCAAACGCGGCACTAAACGCACTCGGCGCAAAAGCCAAACCCATTCCTAAAAAGAAAAAAGCGCCTCTCACGCGACAGCCCCTTCGAGCACCCTGAGTTGATCCTCTAGTCCGACGGTTTCGTCGCGCCAATACCGATCCGACCCAAAGTTCGGAAACGCTCCAGGAAATGCGGGATCTTCCCAACGCCTGGCAATCCAAGCGCTAAAATGAACAATACGTAGCACACGAAGAGGTTCGATGAGTCGCAATGATTTGCGATCAAATGCACGCATCTGCTCGTAGGCCGAGATCAATACCTCGCGTTGCTGAATCGACTCTGAGTCGCGTCCAGGAACAATGAGCCACACATCTTGAACCGGTGGGCCAATCACCATATCGTCGAAGTCTAGAAAAAATGGACCCGCTGGGCTCCAGAGGAGGTTCCCCAAATGGCAATCCCCATGAATCCTCTGATAGGAAGCCTCGGCAAACCAAGGGGCTGTGATCTCACAAATGCGTTTCACGGCTTTTTCATACCGATCTTTAAACTCTAGGGGAAGAAAATTTCCTTGGAGCAAGAACTCAAGATTACGAAGACCATAAGTATCCGGGTCGATTCGAACGCGGTGCGTAGCCTTTTTAACCGCGCCTACATTATGAATCCGCGCAAGCAGTCGTCCAATACGTTCTAACTGCTCATCCGAAAGTTCATCAGGCGCGCGCCCCCCAACCTTAGGAAAAAGCGTGTACCAGATGCCCTGTCCCGGCACCTCGCGCAGGGTCTCTCCCGTTGAAAAAAAAAGTGGAGCTACAGCCGGAATCTCCGTGTTTTGAAGATCCAATAAAAACTCGTGTTCTTCTAAAATTTGCTCACGTGTCCAACGACCGGGTCTGTAAAATTTTACAATACGAAAATTTTTTTTAGAAGCTGCTGGGGCTTGTGTCGAACCATCGGAGTCAGCTGACTCTGGTTCGAGCTCAACGTCATATACACGATTTTCAAAACTGTTGAGAGTAAAGCAGCGGCCCGTGCAGCGAAGGCCCGCGCTCTCTACAGCCTCTAGAACTCGATCGGGGGTCAGCCCGAAGAAAAACTTGGACTGGCCCCCGAGCAAATGATCTGTCACTTTCATGATTCAGTGACTTTAAATCCGAAACTTACTTCAGATGCTTGCTAACTAATTTGGTCATTTCGAACATTGAAACAGATGGCTTCTTAAAAATATGTTTCAGATGCTCGTCCGCCTTAATCATGCGGCGATTGATTTTATCTTGAAGCTTGTTCTTCTTGATGTACTGCCACAACTTCTTCACAACTTGTGTACGAGGAAGTGGCTTCGCGCCTACGATCTTCGCAAGAAAGTCTGAAGGGGTCATGGGTTTCATGAACGCCGCATTGGGTTTTCTTTTCGTCTTCGTCTTCGTCGTCTTCTTTTTAGCTGGCATGTATATATGCCTCCTGTAATTGAAAATGTACCGGTATTATCTGATAAATCCAAATGATTTTACAAGTTTTCAGAGGGAAAACCTATTTTCACTCTGATTGAATTTTCTTGAAAAGCGCGTCGACAGGTGTGTGTAGTTTCTTCTTCTGGTTACAATCTGTGCAAGCTGGAGCTAAATTTCCCTTGGTACTTCTGCCACCCCGTGCAAGCGGTACGATGTGATCCATGGTCAAATTCTTTGGAGAAAATTTTTTCTCGCAGTAATGACAAATCCCCTTCTGAAGAAGGTTGAGCCACCATTGAGTTTTTTTGAGTTCACGGGCTTTTTCACGTTCCTTGCGAATACGCTCTGGATCATTGTCTTCGGGGTTTAAAATGTAGTAGGAGTCGTCGTCAGAAGGGGGGGACTGGGGCGCGGTCAATTTCATTACCTCAGTTCGTAGGTATCACCCTCTTGAGCAAATGCCCAATCGACTTCGTGAAAAGGAAGGTTAGATTTTTTCGAGCTCTTAATCTCTGCCTCATAATACCGGCGGGCTTGCGCCTCGGCCGCAGCGATCTTCTCATTAGAAGAGGCAGGATCATTGTGAACGAAAAGTACCTTTTTGATTCCCTCGCGTATGGCTAAATCGATCCCCATAGATGCTGCAGCATGCCCCCAATCAACCTTTTCTAGCGTTTCGACCAAGGTATATTGGGCATCGAAGACCATAAGATCAACGTTTTGGTAAAGCGGAAGATCAGGTCCGAGCTGGGCCCGAGATACC
>CAYJBA010000109.1:0-8129 GCA_964367865.1 uncultured Bacteriovoracaceae bacterium
CTCAACCCGACAGGGACCCATTTATTCGAGAAGAGGGCGCTTGGTACGCTACGGGCCAGAGGCCTGAGTATTCCCCTTTGGGTTGGGTTTTTGGTGGAAAAGTTTTACAGCTCACTTTCTATTATAATAATGAATCTTATGGTTCAAAGGTACATACGGATCAAGAAGGTACGCTTGTTACTGCGTCAGACTCTCAAACCGCTATTCGGGCGCTATCAGAATTAGATGAAGCAGAGGAAAAGAAAAAGAAAGCCCTGGTTCAATCCGCTGAATCCATCAAATTTGAATCGCCAGTAAAGGCCACAGAATCTGAGGTCAAGTGGGTCGATTCTCTCAATATCCAGGGTGATCTTTGGAACTGTTCTGAAAAGCCAAAGTGGGTCAGTGGCGGGTGGATGGTTAAACTTCGTTACCCCGATGGTGATCGAGGCCGTTGGGTGGCCCACCAAGACGGAGATGACGAACCCGCTGAACGCAGTTGGAAGTGGAAGCCTGCCGATCAAGAGGACAATCCAGTGAGCTGGGTATTTACGGGTCAGATTCCTAAACTTCAAAATCATGACTGGGTCTTTTTTGGAAAAAAAATGGAGTTCGTTGGATACCAGGGTGACCAGCACGTCGGCGTTCGCTTTTCTACTGACTCTCATGGGCAGTTGCACGTGGCGAAAGATACGAGCGAGAGAATTTCAAAATTGTCAGTTAAGAAAAAGAAGAACAGTGAGAAAAAACAAGACGCGAAAGTAGAAAATAACTCATTTATTAACGTACGGGCCGCCGAAGGCCAATTTAGTATCGGGCCCGCACTCCTTCTAGAAAGTGATTGTTGGATTTTAGGAAATAGAAAGCCAAAATTCATCGCTGGCGGTTGGATGATTAAGCTAAGCGGACCCGGATCAATCATGGGGCGCTGGATCTCAGTCGATGCGGCGGATCCCCTATTGAATAATGAAAATCTTTGGACCTGGAAGTCGGATGATCAAGAGACGGACCCATTTATTAAAGAGGAGGGCGGTTGGATTTTCAAGGGAAGGAAGCCGCAGTTTCAAGATGGCGAGTGGACGTTCTTTGGTCCGAAGCCCGAGTTAGGTTTTTATTACGAGGGTGAATCTTACGGAAAAAAAATAGAAATCAATGAGCAAGGTAACTTAATAATCGCAAAAGACTCAGAAAACGCGATCAACATGAGAGTTTTGATCGATAGAACTGCTCTAGGGTTTTTGCCTCCTTCAACAAATCCAGCTAATCGCACTAAACCGAATTCTAACAATATCTCAGAGGGGGGCATCCGAGCAGCCCAAGCAGATTTTAGATGGATTGATCCACTTGATTTAGAAAGTGATATTTGGATTGCGGATGAAAGAGAGCCTAAATGGATTAACAACACGTGGCTAATGAAATTTGAAGGCCCCACTCCCAGCGATGGTCGCTGGGTGCAAACAGAAAATGAGTTAGGTGAGGGTGCCTGGCGGTGGAAACCCACAACTAGTTTTGGGGAATCGCTCATTAAAGAAGAAGGCGCCTGGGTATTTAAAGGTTTAGAACCTCGATACCAGGACGGGACCTGGGTTTTCACAAGTAAGCATCCGGAACTCGCGTTCTATTTCGAAGGGGAGTCCTACGGTGCAAAAATAGCGTGTGATGAAATGGGAGTCCTGAGGGTAGCTTGGGATTCAGAAACGGCTAAAAAAGTTCAGATCGAAGCCGAAACCAGTCAGATAGAAAAAAGTACTTCCCTTTCCAATTCTCAGGTGCCCACAGAATTTACTGCTACAGAAACTGCATTTCGTACCGTTGACAGTCTTGCTATCGAAAGTGACTGCTGGCTGATGGGCACCCTAAGTCCAAGATGGATCAATAATCGATGGCTCACGCATTTGAGGGGCCCCGGACCAGGTACCGGAAACTGGGTTAGATTTGAAACTTTGCGATCAGATGAAGCTTGGGAGTGGGTTCCATCGGATCCCACTCAAGATCGGTTTATTCGGGAGGAGGGATCCTGGATATTTTTCGGCCAGAAGCCCAAGTTTGAGTCAGGCGATTGGATATTTTACTCGACCCATTCCGAACTTTCCTTCTATTTTCAGGGTGAAAATTTTGGGTCAAAACTCTCTATGGATGCTTCGGGCATCCTTCTTTACGCAAAAGATTCAGAAAGCGCGATTGCAAAGATATTGGATATTGAAAAGTCAGCAGAAGGGGTACTAGAAACGAATACAAATCGTGCGCATCGAGAGGAGATCTTTGCTGCTGAGGTTGCAGAAAAAGAACTCAACTCGACTCCAGATCTCTTAAGTGAGCCTATAGTGGCCACTGCATCCGAATATCGCCCTCAAGCGCAGGCCGAAGTCGCAGCTTTTGTTAAGCTAGAACCGCTGGGCCCGGTTGCGCTCGCATTTCTGATGTCTGAGCTCGTTCGAAGTAAGGGGTTTTCGCCTCAAACCATTGCTCAGAAATTTTGCTTCTACCTGAGTTCCGCTACGAAAAAGAGAGACGTTGAGGTTTGGGTGCGAAATCAAAGCAGTTGGAAACTGGGAGCAACTCACTCAGGCTTTGAGCCCATTTTGCGTGAGGATTTAAACGAGCTCAAGCGAGGTCAAAGTATTTCAAAAAAAGGCGCAATACTTGTCCCGATTTATTCTGAGTTTGGAGACGATACTGGAGAGTCTGAACTATTAGGAGCTCTTCTCATAGGCGCACCTGTTTATGGCGAAGAAGACATTCAAGCAAATACAAATTTTGCAGTTACCGCAGGCGAAATGCTGCGAGGCACTCTTTTAAGTCTTAATCAAGCGGCTTGAGAGGGTTGATCCTTGGTCCCGGCTTCCATGATGTTTTTACTCTGGTGGACGACTACTGCAATCGCAGACTCCACCGATGCGGCAGAGGAGGGATCTTTTAGCCAGCGCAACAGAATTGTAAAGACATCGGGATTAAAATTTTCTGGAAAAGTACGGCTCTTTTCAGTTTGTTCTAAAGTATCAAACGTATCGGCTAAAGTGTGTTTTTTTCCATCCCAGTGCCCTGAGCTAATCATGTCCAATAGATCCGCGATTGCAATGAGCTGAGAAATATCGTCAAAGTGAAAACCCTTTAGACCTTGAGGAAATCCGGAGCCATTAAATTTTTCATGGTGCTGTAAAATAATCGCGCGAGTGCGAGGTGATACATTCGGAGTGTACTTATCGATAATTTCGAGCGTGGCTCGGACATGTTTCGAATAGATTCGGAGTTCTTCGGATGTTTGGAGTTTCAAAGGTATACTCGCAATATGGGGGGGGATTTGTGTCAACCCTATATCGTGCAATAAACCCGCCATCGCTAGGTCGGCGATCAAATCCTCGTCGATACGACCAAAGGCCATTGCAAAAATTACCCCTTGAGTAGCGACGTTTACGGCATGTTCTAATTCGGGATAGACTCCGGCCATCTGCCATACTTGGTTGATCACGACTGCCGCTTCTCTGCCTACATTTTGCAAGACATCGCGAATGATATCTCTGGCATTTATGTTTGCAGTGACCTGCTCCGAAAGCGTTTTTGCGCTCCCGAGGTCATAAAATAATTTCTTGGCTTCAGCCGATGCATTTTGTGATTTCTGCTCAGGAGTGAGAACCGGAGACTTGAGAATGTCGACAATCTTCATCCCCGTAATAGTAGGCATTTTCGGAGTTTCAGATGCTTGGGGTTTCGGAACATCGATAGCCGCTACCACGGGCTCTGCGGGGGGGCCGGGTACAGGCGCAGCGGGCTCAGGTAGGTTTTCTGGAAGAATCGTCGATGCGCTGTAAATTCGAAAAAGTTCTACATCATCTTTATGGAGATAAACCTTTCTAACTCCGCGGTCAGCGTATCTAGCCATAAAAGCGATCGAAATTACCTCGTGCATCCCTTTCCATAATAAAAGGTGGCGATTGCGTTGAAAAAGTAAGTATAAATTAAAAGGGAGGGGCTCCCCTGGCTTGAGGGATTCAAACGGAATCTCAAAATAGTCGTCAAATGCTTTGGATTTTAGCATGTTCTAAGCCACGTCCGCTTTTTTGAATTTAGTCCTATAAGCTTCGAGAGTCTTGGCAAGTTTGAGGATCCAATCCTTTTCTCGCGCGAGCATTCCATTTACTTTGAGCTGCACCTTCTCAATTTCGTGCGGCGGAGCACCTCTCGCTTCAAAATCAGCGATCTGACTGCGAAGCTCGCTGATCTGAACTTTTGCCTGATAATACCGTTCCTGAAACGAGTCGAGGAGGTCCTCGATCTCTGGCGCGGGGATAGGCTGAGCTGTGGTGATCCCCCCGGAGCGCATTTCTCGGATTTGCTTTTCTTTTTCGTCGATCTCAAGCTTGAGTTTACGAATTTGCTCGGCAGCGACTTGAATAAATTTAGCTTTGGCGGCATCTTGCTTTGAATGATCTTCTGGTTTTTGAGGTTTTCGTTCTAGGGGCTCAGATGGAAGATGTTGGAGTTGCGTAGACTGAGGACCCGGATTTTCAAATGGAACTTCTTTGACGAGCGAAGCCAGGATCGGGTCTACCCAAAGTGTATGTACCATCCCCGGAGCTTTTTCGGCAGGCGCGCTTTTTAGAAAACCAACAACGACTTCAATGTCTGAGGATTGGGGTATCGCATGCACTCGAACAAAGTCAGCATATTGAAGCAAAAGCTGAGCGGCAAGAGTTGGATTTTGAGGACGATACCAAAATTGGTTTAAAACTTCGCGCGGCGTGCCTTTAGTCACCATTCCATAAACTAAGCGCATGACCAGACACTGGGGGTCCACTCCAATTTGAAAATACGCGCGCGCAGTCTTGGTTGTCGTGGCCACTCCAAAATCGGCTTTACCCGGGCCCTCATCATAGATCAGGCTCCAAAACGCGTTCATGCAAATGCGTAGGGCATTGGCGCGTTTGAGCCAATCGGACTCAATGACTCGCGGCAAGTTAAGGACCGTTTCAAATCTAAAACCCTGGCCCATGGCAGAAAACCAGTGTTCGCAAAAGATCGGACTGTCCGGGTTGAGCAGTGGCTTTAATCCACTTCTATTATCTTCGATAATCAGCGCGCGAATTAGCGCGAGTGCTTCTTGAGTCGAGGTATAAGCAAAATCAAGGAGAACTAAGCGTTGAGCGTCGTTGGGTTCTCCGATTTCTTGCACCTTGAGCGGTTCGCAAAAATATCCGGCAACCGTTGGTCCCGAGGTTCGACTAATTCCAAAAAAAGCTTCGACCTTATGCCATGCTTGATAGCGGTAACTCGGAAGTAAAACGAGACTGTACTCATTTGCCTTTAGCTTTTCGAGCATCTGATCTTCGGTCATTCCACTTTGCAAAATTTCTAAATCCGCAAAGTTTTTGAGGCCTGTCACGATGCGAGACAAGATCGATCGCTTTTCGCGTGATAGGCGCTCATCGATGACAAAAGCGACGGTGCCCAGTTTTTTTACCGGTTCTTTGTTCACCTAAACCTCTTCATGTACTTATCGGCTTGCCTGAATGGGGAGCTTGAGGGTAATTATTTGAAATATGGCGGCAAAACCCGGTTCAACGCACCAACCCGAAGTCGAATACGTGACTACTGCGATCGTGTATCCTAACTCGCGAATTCACATTGGCTGGGCTTGGGAATGTATCGGAGCCGATTGGTTGGCTAGAAGCCTGAGACTTCAGGGCAAAAAGACGTTTTTTGCCACTGGAATGGACGAGCACGCTCTAAAAGTTCAACGCGCCGCAGGGAAACAGGGTCTTACTCCCAAGGTTTATTGCGACAAAATGGCGACGGATATCGAAAAAGTTCTGCGTCAATTTGGTATGAGTTTTGATCGTTTTATTAGAACTTCCGACCCGGATCATGAACGGGTGGTAACTAAACTGGTTCAGAAAGTTTTCGATCAAGGCGATGTTTACAAAGCAACTTACGAAGGTCATTTTTGCGAAGGGTGTGAGGCGTTTTATACGGACAAGGATTTAGTGAGCGGCCAATGTCCTGAACACAAAACTGCTCCCAAATGGATTAAAGAAGAAAATTATTTTTTCAAACTCTCTCAATATCAGGATCGACTTCTCAAACATTTTGATGAGCACCCAGAATTTATTCAACCCGAATACCGTCGTGGTGAAGTGATCAATTTTGTAAAAGCAGGTTTGAAAGATTTTTCGATTTCAAGATCCACCTTTACCTGGGGGATTCCGCTTCCGTTTGATTCAAAATCGGTAATCTATGTTTGGTTTGACGCTTTAATAAACTATCTGACGGCCGCTGGATACGAAGACAAATTAAAAGATCCTACGGGAAGCGGAGCGAAGCTTTTTGACTCCCGCTGGCCTGCGCGCGTACATATTGTCGGAAAAGACGTGAACCGATTTCACTGTATTTATTGGCCCGCCATGCTTATGGCCATGGATATCCCTCTTCCTAAGCAGGTATTCGCGCATGGATTTATTTCGCTGAAGGGCGATCGTCTTTCAAAAAGTTCTGGCAATGTAGTTACTCCTGACGAAGTCATGGCGGTGACTGGGCCCGATCCTCTTAGGTACTATCTACTCGCCGAAAATCAATTCTCTCAGGACGGAAATTTTGCCTGGGAGTCACTGATTCTTAAAAACAATGCAGATCTCGCCAATGACTGGGGCAATCTCGTTAATCGCTCGATCAGCATGACCAGAAAATATTTTCCAAATCAGAAAATTACGGCTCCAGCCCGTGTGACGCATTCGAAAGAAGTGCGAGAATCTTTTGAAAAACTTTCAGCCGAGCTTGCCGTTGCTGTGGAGAAACTCGATTCGTCGGCCTATGCCACGGCATGCACTGCGCGCTCGCGCATTCTAAATCTATATATCGATCGGACCAAGCCGTGGGCGATTGCCAAGGTCGGGACAACTGAGGCATTGGCTGAACTTCACGAGGTAATGTACACGCTTTTAGAAGGCGTCCGATACACGGCGACGGCACTTCTTTCAGTGCTTCCTTTTGGAATGCCGGATGTTTTTAGACAGATCGGAGTAACGGCGCCCGCCGAAATGGGGGCACTAAAAAATCTAAAATGGGGAGTGAGCACTTTTGAGCCAGTAGAGCCCAAGCCGCTTTATCCCCGGATTGAAATTCCGAAAGAACAATGATTGGGGCAAGGGGCATCTGGCATCGGGCCACCGATTCTGTTTCGGGTTTCCGTGGGGGATTGGACTTTTACAAACTTAGCGATTATTGTTGCCAGCTTCGGCGCCGAAGCTGGTTTTGCCTAAGCTTGATTTGCTCAGACCGCCCCTGAACCGGATACCTGACCCAGTTTTCAGCAGTTTACCCGCCCGCCTGATTTGCCTGAAAACTACTGCTTCCAAATTAGGAATGATCGTAATAACTCCTTTCATTCCAACGTTTTGCCTTTGCTTTGATTCTGCGCATAAATGCGCTATGCTTTTCCTTGAAATGGGGCAGGGAACGACCGTTCAAATTTCCGCAGAATCATCACCGGGATCGTCTCTCAGGAGACGCGTCATGGCCATGGTTGGCGCCCTCGTTGTTTTATCCATTTTTGGGTCCACTTTTAGCGTTTATCGAATTTCTGAGGTCAATCATCTATTGGATGAAATGAACCGAGTGACGGTTCCGCTGGGCCGGCTTTTTACCCAGCTTCAATCCGATGCGGAAGTATATCTCAGAGAGCTGGATCGAAGTCTGGGACACAATCACTGGAAAGACTTACACTGGAAGCCCAGGCCCGTACCGTCTTGGATTCACGATGTATTAAGAAATGAAACAGAACGGGTGGGAGATCTTTTACGAAGCGATCACGCCCAAGTCTTTGCCACGAAGTACAACTGGAACGATTGGTCGGATCGATTAGAGCGACAATTGAGGCTGCTTAAAGAAGACGCAAACCTTCTTTATCAGGCGCTCGAGAAAAAGGATGAAACGCAAGCCGCCGAAATTTACCCGCGTTGGACTCGCAACCTTGAAGAATGGCGTTTGTTTGTACAAGCCGGCGCTGTCGAATACGAGCGCTCGCTTCGCGAAACTTTTTCGCTGGCAGAGTCGCGCGTCTCTGAACTGCGGACCGGATTAGAAATGGGATTATTGATTGCGGTAATATTGTCACTTGCTCTTTTATGGGTGGGTGAGAGAGCGCTTCGCCCACTGGA
>CAYJBA010000110.1:0-3187 GCA_964367865.1 uncultured Bacteriovoracaceae bacterium
GAGGCCACTCACAAAGCGACGATCGAACTTGGAGTAAAAGTTGATCAAGCCCACATTTCGATGAATTCGGCGATCCTCTCTGACGTCCTTGCCGGTAAGTCTTATGCGCGAAAGCTCAACTGCGGAAAAGGCAACCTCTATGACGTAGCCTTAGAAACCGCTGTACACGAAATTTTGCACATTTATCAAGATTCCTTAAAGTTAAATCCAGCCGACGACAAACAATTTAAGAAACTCACAGGTTGGAAAGACCCTTGGTTTTTCGGTAGCCCTGAGCAGAAAAATCAAAACAGGTCACGGAGCCCTAATGCTCACGCATTTGCAAATATTGACGAGACCTATGCCGTAAACGGTGGAAAATTTTTGACTGATCCTGAGTTTGCTTGCCGCGAACCCGCTCTCTATATTCACTTTAAATTACATTTCGATTATACGCCCTTTGCTGAAAAATCCTGCACTCCAAACCTAAGTATACGGGTGTTCGATCAAATGACTGGCCAATTTAAGATGCAGAGTTTAGATCCGAAGATGGTCTACCAAATTCACTACCTCAAAGCGGATCGGGGCCAAGAAGCCGTGAGTTTATTTGGACACTCCATGATTCGCATTATTACCTGCGATCCGGAAAAACGAAAAGAGCCAGGTCCCGAATGTTTAAACGACATCGGTCACCATATTGTAGCAAGTTACCGTGCGAACTTGAGCGATGTAATTCCTGATACTTTAAAAGGTATTATGGGTGGTTATCCTTCGCAGCTATTTATGATCGAATTTCCAAAAATTATCCGAGAATATAATCGTGAAGAGATGCGCGACTTGATCAGTCTTCCCATAGATTTAGATGAAACAAAGAAAGAACAGCTCATCTATAAATTACTGAAAGATTATTGGACCTACCAAGGTAAATACAGTTTTTTTACCGGAAACTGTGCCACTGAGAGCCTAGATGCGATTCAATCTGTGTTGCCAGATACCAAAGCTCAAATCATGTGGGCAATTACTCCACAAGGCGTGATGAACGAACTCGAATCTCTTAAGCTCGTAGAACCCGCTCTCGCTCAATCTGGAAAAAATGGTTATTACTTTAAATCTAATTTCGACAACTTAGACGGAAATTTTAAGTGGATCAAGCAACAGGCGATTAAATATCAGCTCGCGCCCAAGGAAGCTCTCAACTCGGGTTGGCTTTCAGATGCCGACTCCTTTTTCTCAAATACGAACGCGAGTCAGCGCCAGACTTTATATAGAAATGTCCTATCAGCTACGGAAAAAGACTCGGCCCATCCAAAAATTAAAACAGCAGCTCGTTTTTACTCGCTTGAGGATCAAATTCAACTTATGAACAGCAATCGGGCCAGAAAGCGTATCATGGGTTTATATTACGAATACATCTTTGGCGGAAAAGACGCTCTCACAAGACATTTTGGCCAAGATGGCGATAAAGCAGCACAGCTCGCTGAACAGCTCAAAGCTCTTCAATCTGAAATGAACACCCCAACGCTGGGGATCACTCAAGGGTACGGAATCCCGCTCGAGCAAGACGGCTGTAATCCAAGTGGCAACGGGCGCGAAGCGACTACAACGGCTTCGAATTTGGAAGATTATACAAAATTCATGCAGGATATGGCGGAACTTCTTAAAACTCATAACCAGGATTTGATTCAGGAACGTAAAGAAATTCGGCACAACTTAACGTATTTTGGTGATGAGATTCTATCTGATGAGCAAACGGTTCAGACTGGGCAGCGTTCGAATGACTAAACCAAAGCGTTGTCTAAACTTTTTACACTCGTCTTTTTCGGAACCGAATTCGCAAGAAAATGATTTAAAGGCCCGCTTCGATAAATCGACTTAACTAGCTGATTTGTTGATGATTATCTTTTTTCACAAGAAACGACTTATTTGGCATCACACTTGTATTTACTCTCATCGGCGGAGTCGAAGTTGCTTATGAAGCATTGTAGTGTAGGCAGTAAAAAATCAGTTCTTACTCAAGTTGTGATCGGTACGATTGCGACGTTCTTATTTCTTTTTACAGGTTGTGGAAAAGAAGCATTTCTGGTCAGCTCGGTCTCCTCGACTGTAAAAGCAGGCGGAAATTTTATCGTTCCCCCGAAAGTTGATATCCTTTTGGCTGAGGATAACTCTGGCTCGATGTACGAAGTCTATGCGACTGTGGCTCAACAGATGCCAGGATTTCTCTTAAGTCTTGAACAAAAAGGCTGGGACTATCATTTTGTAACCACTCCCCTTGCCTCCAATCGTCCCATCGCTCAAGTCACTGCATCCAAATACGATAGCAATTGGGGATCACAGTGGTTGCAGCCTTTTCCGGGCGCACTCCCTTCGGCTCCGGGGATGATCAACCCTTCTTTTTTTAGAACTCTCTATGGCTATACCGATTTTATCGGCGTAAGCGACATCATCAGTGGCGTAAATGGAAACGAGCCAGGTCTCGAAGTTATTCGCTCTACCTTATATAGTGCAAAAGCAACAACGTCGGGCTTTTTACGGCCCGATGCGATGCTAGTCGTAATTGCTGTAGGCAATGGAGACGACACTTCCGGAATTACCTATTGCACTCGTGTCGATGGAGTAACGGTTCCTTGTGAACAAGTCGGTCAACCTGGCACGACACAATCAAGCTTTGATTATTATAAAGGCCAATTTATTGCCCTCAAATCAAATCCCACTCAGCTTCGATTTTACTCAGCAGTTGCGTCGTCAAGACACCAGGCAAACGATTGTAACGGAGCTTCGGCTTATGCAGGAACCCGGTACTGGAATATGGCAGTTAGCCTAGGCGGCTCGGGCTACGATGTTTGCTTTCAACCTGTCGCTTCAATTTTAAGTCAGCTGGGTAATGAACTGCAAGCAACGAAACTTGCCCTCAGAACGCGTTATCTCATGATTGGCACACAACCAGACGTGGCTACGATTCAAGTTACAAAGTATATGGGTGGAAACGGTTCTCAAGCCGTGACTATTCCACAAGATGCGACAAACGGGTGGACTTACGCCGGTAACGTGACAAATGTCTATACCGTCGATGCGCCAGTGCTGATGAACTTAGCTTCCGGTTACGCGCTTGAGCTTCACGGTGCAGCTAAACTTCTCGGCGATGACACAGCAAATGTCACGTTCATGCCGTTTGGCACACACCCGAACTCGCAGTAAAGATTACTCA
>CAYJBA010000110.1:3197-8046 GCA_964367865.1 uncultured Bacteriovoracaceae bacterium
TACTCAGCAGCCGCTTGCCCACCCTCACCCCTGGGATCGGGTGCTCCCCAAACTCTGCCATTTTTAAACCGCTCGAGCGCGTGTACTTGTGCGAGACTTCTTGCCTCTTTGAGCGGATAACCTAGATCTTTCAATTTTGCCAAAACTTCGGACGCAATTCCGTTAGCCTCGTATTTGAGTTCAAAGGGCTTCCATTGGTCATGAAACCGAGGCGCTGCCACCGCTTCGGGGAGCGAAAGATCAAACCTGAGGCGATTTAAGAGCGTTAGAAAAACAGCGGTCGTAATTCTTGGACCCCCAGATGCTCCAATCACAATTCGAGCATTTCCCCCAGCGTCGCGAACGATCGTGGGCGACATTGAGCTGAGCGGCGTCTTGCCCGGTATGATTGAATTAGCTTCATCTCCCACCAATCCAAATTGATTGGGGACTCCAGGGGCCAACGCAAAATCGTCCATCTCATTATTCATAAAAACGCCGGTCCCATGGGGAACAAAGCCTGATCCGAAATCAGAATTGATTGTCGTGGTAACAGCGACCGCATTTCCCGCGGAATCAATCACAGAAAAATGAGTTGTGTGATCACCCTCTTTGCCTGCATCGCCACCAAGGCCCGGCTCGATTTCGGTATTGGCATCGCCCGATTTAAAGGTTTTCCACCTTTGATCGAGGTATTTCGAGTCTAGCAGTTTTTTTACCGGTACATCCACAAAGCTTGGATCTCCGAAATATTTCGCACGATCCGCAAAACCAAGCATCATCCCATGAGCAATGGCGTGAACCATCGAGACTGAGCCCAAGCCTTTTGAAAACGCTCCCGCCTCATCGGCGCGCTCGGCAAACCCAAAGAGCTGAAGAATCACAGTACCACCGGCTGAGGGCGGCGGCATTGAAACGATTTCAAATTCTTTATATTTTCCAACTAAAGGCTCGCGAATCATGGCTTGGTAGGATGCTAGATCCTCAAGAGTAAGTACGCCGTTTGCAGCTTTGAGTCCTTGAATTAATTTACCCGCAACTTCGCCCTTATAAAAACCCTCACGCCCTTTTATAGAGATTGCCTCTAACGTGTGGGCAAGATCGTCTTGTTTGAGCAATTTTCCTGCTGAACATGGCTTTCCTTGACAACCTAAAATATTTTTCGCCGCACTGTTCATAATGGACCAGCGGCCATAAGCAAACGACTCCATGAGGCCAGTCATTCGAATTCCGCTCCGGGCTATTGCAATTGGCTTGCTTAAAAGCTTTGCCCGTTTGGTCTTTCCGAATTTTTCATGCGCTTCAAGTAATCCAGCTACGGCTCCTGGAATGCCGCTCGCTGTTGCACCGTCCTGAGACATTTTTAGGTCGGGTTTACCCTCTTTGAGAAACATATCTCGCTTTGCTGCT
Source organism: uncultured Bacteriovoracaceae bacterium (assembly GCA_964367865.1). Classification (GTDB taxonomy): domain Bacteria; phylum Bdellovibrionota; class UBA1018; order UBA1018; family UBA1018; genus CAYJBA01. Next base: position 4,587 of record CAYJBA010000110.1, read on the forward strand.
TGCGGCGCTCTTTCTCGGTAGTCGATGACTGTGCAAGGTGACCGCCCCTTAGTTCCAGGTGCTGGGCAAAAGACCATAAAACCGCCGCCACCTAAGGACGCATAATGGGGCCTGGTTACTGAGAGCATAAATCCAGTAGCCACTGCAGCGTCGATGGCGTTACCGCCTTGTCGTAAAATTTCAGCGCCCCATTCGGAAGCCTGAAGGTCATCTGAGACGACCATGCCACGCGTACCGACTACTGGCTTTACACGCGACAGCCCTACTTGTTCTGGTTCTCCTTCCCATGCACCAAATACAGGTGCAATCATCAAAAAGAATATCAGCCCAACAGGTAGACTGAATTTCATGATCAGACCCCTACTTGAGAACCGCAGTTTCGAGCATAATAATAATAATTCCAATAATCGATCCTCCGGCAATGACTCCTGCGCAAACGGTTTCTTGATTATCGACCAAACCTCGATAACCAAGGGACTTCTTGTTTGTAAATTTACTCCTAAAGTACTGAAACATAAACGTACCCAGGCACATAGACAGGCAGTCGGAGAATTTAAGCACAAAACCTAACCCCATACCTACGCCAGAGATAGGAAATTTACCCTTCGTTCTTTTTCCAATGATCTCAAATACGATTCCCAGTACCGCACCGACGAGTACGGCGAGCTGCGCAGTAGGATGAAGCGTGCTGAGCCCTTTAGTGAGAACTTCAGCTACAGCTTTCCAAATCGCCGCGCCAGGAAGCGGTAATTTATCAGTAGCAAAAAGTGAAATATCTCCATGGAAAATCATATAAAACGCCGGAACAGCGACGAGAGATCCCGCAAAAATTCCAAGCACGTGACCCACGGCTTGATGTCTGGGCTTTCCTCCGAGCATATAACCCGGCTTAATGTCCATGAGTAAGTTACTTGCATTGAGCGAGACCTCGCTCGTGATTCCAGCGGTCATTAAATTGGTGGGGACGTTTCCGGGCGCCAAAATACTATAGGTAATCTGAGTGAGCTTACCCAAGGCTCCGCCTGGCGTAATCGAAGTCAACCCAGTGGAAGTTACCGCGATCAACGTAAACACAAATACTTGCGGGATCGCAATGATCCCCAACCAGAAGTGAACGCCGAAATAAACGTGACCCATCCAAACTGTAATAAAGCCCATGATCGGAATTCCGATCACAAAAACAGACATTGGAAGTTCAATATCCGCGAGGATATCGGTTTTTTTAGATTTATTTTTTCCAAATGGATTTTTAAACGCGGCTAATATCACTTTGGGCTTCGAGAAAAACGAATAGAGTGAAGCCGTCGTCATCATCGCAACGCCGCCCCAAAGTGACCACATCGTAATGTGTTTAAATGTAGCTCCCACAATCACGCCTTTTTTTATAAGCAGCGGAGCTAGAATAAAATAATTGAGCATGCCCCCGGATAAAAGCGAAACTGCCGTTTTCATGTTCATTAAACCGCCCGTACCCATCATCACAATGGATGAATCCAGGCGAATCGTAAGGTCTTTGAGAGGCGTATTTAAAATCACAGGCGTATATATTTTATAAATAAGCGAATCCCAATATTCTGGGATCTCGCTCAGTTTAAACCAACCCATGATTTTTTCACTTCGTAGCAGCTCAATTAAAGCTGAAATCCCGCCACCTCCTAAAAGGAGTTTAGCTTTGAACATCCCCTCTTTGCCTTCACTCGAATGCAGATTATCCATGACCACGCCGGCCGCGTACCCTTCGGGAAACGGCATCTGTTCGTCATTGATAAATCGCTTTTTGAGTGGAAAAGCAAAAAGAACACCCAAAAGCGAAAGAACAATGCTCCACCAAAACGTCTGCCACATCGGAATCACCTTGCCGGTCACCATCATGTAGGCGGGAATTGACGCCATCATGGGCGCTGTCATATATCCCGCACTCGTGGCAATGGATTGCATGGCATTGTTCTCAAGAATAGTCATCTCTTTGCCGAGCCCCATTTTGTCGATCACTTTAAAGAGCGCGTAAGAAAGAACGACGGATGAGATTCCTACTCCCAGCGTCCAGCCCGTTTTGATTCCGACATAAAGATTGGTGAGACTCAATATTCCGCCTAAGATCATCCCCGTCATAGCCGATCTGAGGTTAAGCTGCGGCATATTGCCTTTGTAAACGTTGTCTAACCACCAACGGTCCTTTTGCTCAACGCTCCATGTTCGAATCTGATCATCTGTGAGTTCATGAATTGCCATAAGATCCCCCTAAAAATTAAAATACATCGTAGACTTAAAATTTCATTTCAATCACTTCAGCGGACGTACTCAATCGCGCGGCAGTCGCTTTTTTAATTTCTTCGACTGAAACTCCTGGTGCACGCTCACGTAATACCAGGCCCTCTGCTGTCACTTCGATCACTGCAAGTTCGCTTACAATTTTTTTCACGCAACCCACGCCCGTGAGGGGCAATGTACATTGAGGGAGCACCTTGCTCGATCCATCTTTTGCGACGTGCTGCATCGCCACAACGACATTTCGCGCGCCCGCGACTAGGTCCATCGCGCCCCCCATGCCTTTGACCATTTTTCCCGGAATCATCCAATTGGCTAGGCTGCCCGTCTCATCGACTTCCATCGCACCCAAAACGGTCAAATCGACCTTTCCGCCCCGGATCATCGCAAAGGAGTCGGCGCTTGAGAAAAAGGCAGCGCCAGGTATAGCCGTTACAGTTTCTTTTCCAGCGTTGATCAGATCAGCGTCGATTTCGCTTTCTTTCGGGTAGGTTCCCATACCCAGAAGCCCGTTTTCGCTTTGTAAAAAAACCGTCATCCCTTTTGGAATATAATTAGCGACCAATGTCGGAATCCCGATGCCGAGATTGACGTAATAGCCTTCCCGTAATTCTTGTGCAATTCTCTGGGCAATTTGCTCGCGAGTCAGTGCCATGGCCTAGACCCCTGTCCTTACCGTGCGTTTTTCAATCCGCTTTTGGTAGTTGGACCCCTGAAAAATGCGATGAACATAGATCCCGGGAGTATGAACATGATCGGGATCTAATGCTCCGACCGGCACCAGCTCCTCGACTTCAGCGATCGTAATCCGACCGCAAGTTGCTACCATTGGATTAAAATTTCGAGCTGTTTTTCGGTACATGAGATTACCGAGCGCATCCCCACGCCAGGCTTTGACTAATGCGAAATCCGCAATCAGCGCACGCTCTAAAATATATTTTCTTCCGTCGAACTCGCGAATGTCTTTGCCCTCGGCAACGAGCGTCCCCACTCCGGTGGGCGTAAAAAAGGCCGGAATCCCTGCCCCGCGTGCTCGCATTTTTTCGGCAAGAGTTCCCTGAGGTGTGAGCTCCACTTGAAGTTCGCCTGAAAGTACGAGTTGCTCAAATAATTTATTTTCGCCCACATAACTAGAAACCATTTTTTTGATCTGGTGTTTGATGCCCTCGGACAAACATACCGAGACCCAGGT
>CAYJBA010000111.1:0-4731 GCA_964367865.1 uncultured Bacteriovoracaceae bacterium
AGATGAGTTAAATTTGTTGTGAGCTGAGTTACACCCGTTTGAATTCCAGCAACTTGGGTTTCAAGTCCAGTGACGCGATTTTCTAACTGAGTAATTCGCTGACGATCCTGGTTGATTTGATTTTGGAGTGAAACAATAACCGGATCAGTAGCGGAAACTCCACCGGAGCCAGAACTTCCACCGGAACCAGAGCCTCCGACTCCGCCGATCGTGTCGGCTTTTGCAGCGCTAAGCATTTCAGGAGTTTCAATTGTTTTTGAACATCCAGTAGTAATAGTTAAAGTGATTAGCGACAAAAAAGCCGCAGCACGTGGGAGATTAATAAAATTTTTCAATAGAACTACGTTTTCCATAACTACTACTTCCTCTTGTTTCAATCTGCGAAATCTACAAAACCATTTGCAGAAGTCACAAATTTCCCGCTATCCTCCCCGTTCAATAAGTTTGATATGCAATGCCGATGCCTAGGTCTTAAATCCTGTAAATTGATTCTTGTCGTATAGGACACACGGGGGTGTTTAAGGTTTTGACACTGTTTTCCGGGATGGGGTAAACTCCAGGTCATGAAAAAATTATCTAAATTCGCTGCAGGTTTGCTGCTCTTGGGTTTAATTTTGATTTCGTCTTGCTCCAGAGGCGGGTCAAACGATGGCTTTGCAAATATAAAAGTAATGATTGCGGGTCGTGGTACTCCGTACCTAGCAGGATTTGATTTGATGGAACAAATCGCGTCTGAGTTGCTGTTTACTACGCCCCCAAATTCTGTCGCAAATTTTAACTGCTTGATGGTCAATGTGATCGGCCCTGGTATCTCGCCGTCGAACTCTTCTGCCTCAGAAAACTGGCTCGCCCCCGAAAGATTTGCGCGAATTTTATCTCATCAGTCCGCCTGCACCTATCCCGGGATAATGAGTCAGACTTTTACTTTGGGTGTAGCTGGGCAGTCCGTTCAATTACGTGTACCTAGCGGCTTGAGGGTGATTCAGGTTCTGGGAGTACAGGACCCCAGTTCGTATATTTGTGGAATGGCCGCTCCTCACCTCTCTTATCTGGACCCCGCAAATTACCAATTTTATGAATTAGGCCATGCGGCGCTTTCACTGTTTTCAAATACCCAGGTGGGAATTCAGGACGTCTATCCAATTGGGGCGTCAGGTCTGGACGATGAAAAGCGATCTAAACATATGTCTGCCTGTCCGGCTCATATTTATGAGCCAGCAATTTTCAGTGATTCCGGATTAATCGCCTATTGGAAAATGAACGCATTGCCAAACGCGATGGGCCCTCCCCTAATCCTACAGGATGATAAAGGGGGTATTGGACCTTTAGGATTAGTCAATTCATCTAATATGGCGTTTGGCGAGGTTGGCGCTCTTGCTGGCAATTTCGATCCGGCAGTGACCTTTGGAACTCCGACCGCCAATTCATATGCCCAAAATCTAAATGGTGGAAATTTTATTAATGGTGTCGGTGGTCCGGGATCTTTTTCATTTGAGTTTTGGGTTCGGCCAACCAACTGTGCTTCTAATCCGACCTTTGTTTCAATGTATCACTTAACACCTACCAATGACTCCATCGAGTTGGGATGCGGTTCGACTTCGCTTAATTTTACAGTTACGCATAATAGCGTCCCGACTTCGACCGCGCCTGCCCTTCCTACTCCTGGGCTTTGGCACCATATTGTGGGCGTTGGAGATACGGTAGCGGGTAGTCTTTATCTTTATTCAGATGGTGTTCTTGCAGGCTCCACGCCCTATACTCCCGGATCGGTTCTCAACTTCACTTCGTTGGGATCGAAAACGCGTTTAGGAATAAATAAACTGGGAGCAGGATTTTTACAGGGCGGATTAGACGAAGTCGCTATTTATGCGCGCCCATTAACGGCTGCTGAAGTTTTTGTTCATTATAATATTGGAATTCAATCTCTTGCTTTAGGGCAATAATGCTTACTTACACTTAAAGCCTGAGGCCTGGAGTCTTTTTTCAATTTGTTCTTTAACGCGTTCGCATACCGAAAGGCCTTCCTTTTGATGAGCTACGCTTTTGCTTTCACCACCCTTGGTGTAAGTGAGCTCGCAACCGTCTCCTGTTACTGCGATTGCAAGAATTCGCTCATCTGAGCCAGAGGAACAAGTCGTGGCGTCATTGGCATTAGTGTTAGTCGTTGGAAATTGAGCCTGGCCCGGAAGGGCTGTCCCGCTCGCTGCCCAGAGGATCTGACTTAAGCCCAGTCCCGTCCAAGCTCCTCCCGAAGCAATCAAAACAGCCAACACAATGCGAAACGACATTTTACTACTCCTTCTCATTTTTTAATTCACTCTGGCAGGTTTTCTACTTTTAATTAAATAACAACTTAGAAAATAAACCAGTTTAAAAGGTCCGAATAAAGTCCCGTATAACTAATTAAAATTTAGCTATAATATCAAATAATTACAATAGTTTATCTTTTCAATTTATTAATGATGTTCACTTATGTATAACGCAATGCAATGCAAGGGGATATCTATTATGAGTTTCAGAGTTTTAAGTCTGGCGGGCCTTCTTATTCTAGGGTCGTTTAGCGCAAATCAGTGTCGTGCGAATGATTACATCCCCGACGAATTATCGCCAGAGGAGCTCATTCAGGAGTTGGGACTGGTGGAAGGTTCTACTTCTGGGGATTTTCAAAAGCCTAGCCAAGAGCGGTTTCTTTCTGCTCCTCCGAAACTAGAATATATTTCTGAGCCTACTGAGGCAGATCTCAAAAGCGCCGAGATCGTAATCGTCGTAAACAAAGAGGCGAGCGGCGAGGTGGCCCAGACGGTTCGTGTTTATCGTGACGGAGCTGAACTCTTTCGTTTTAGCGCTTCTACCGGTCGAGAAAAATGGGAGCACTCTAAATCCGGTCGAGACTATTTTTCAAGAACTCCTGTTGGTTACTTTAGGCCGACCAAGCTGATTGAAAAGTACTGGTCAAATACTTGGGCAGCTTGGATGCCCAATGCTGTTTTTTTTACTGGCGGTATCGCGCTCCATGCGACGTCCGAAGCCCATTATAAAGAACTGGGCCAAAGGGCTTCGGGGGGCTGCGTTCGCCTCACACTTGAAGACTCAGAGATTCTTTTTGATTTAGTAAGCCATCTTGAAAAGCGTCCTGTTCAGGCGATTGCTCAGGACGGAAAGCTCCTACTAGACAAAAAAGGCAACCCTGTTATGGTAAATAACTACGACGTTATCGTAATTGTTTATAATCAGCAGGATTAATAGATGCGCGGTATCTTTTTAATATTTATTATTTCGTTCGTGAATATATCCCTTGCGATTGCGGATACCTTCCCAGGAGAGCAATCTGTAGGATTCTATTCGGCGGGATCGCTTGTCAACTCAGAAATTACACCTGCGGCGGGAAAAGGTTACGTGGTCCTTTATCCGGCTCGGGAGAAAAATTTTAGCTCGAAAGAATTAAGAACGTTGGTTGAAGGCTCCACCAACGAGATGGCAGATCGATTTCCGGGACTCGACCGAATTCAATTGGGTGATTTTTCGGCGAATTCGGGTGGGTTTCTTGCGGGACATGCTAGTCACCAAAATGGATTAGATGCAGATTTGAGTTATTTTAGAGTGGATCATCGCGAACAGATTCCAGGAACGGGCGATGGATTTGACGAGTCTTTTGTAGTCGATGGCAAAATCACTCCTAATTTTGATTCTCGAAGAAATTGGGAATTGATTCAATTCATGGTGTCTTCAGGAATCGTAACCCGAATTTTTGTTGATCCGATGATTAAACATACTCTTTGTCAGTGGGCTGGAACCGATCAAAATCAATCCATCACGGAAACCTTACGAGTGCTCAGGCCTTATTCAAATCATCGAGCGCACATGCATGTTCGAATTGCATGTCCGAAAGAGAGTCCTCGTTGCACAGCACAAGTGCCCCCACCGCCGGGTGATGGGTGTGGCGAGGTTGAAACCAATTCATTTGGAATAATTCCATCATTAGCCGAACGGCTTTTCTTAAAAATCGTAGGAACAGAGATTCCCGAATAGGTGATTTATTAGTGAGCGCGAAACTGGCGAAGCTGCTCTACGTTGAGAAAAGATTGAGATACTTTTTTTGACTTTGAAACTTCGTAAGCTAGCATTCCTGCACTCTGAGCCGCTATGATCTCGCGTTGAGATTCGCCCTGATAAAGCGCAGGGCAGCCTTCGCGCTTGGCAGTTGCCAAAGCTTCAAGAAATAAATGTGGAGCCGGTTTTCTCTGTAAATCATTTTCTGGAACCAGGATACCTAGTTCAAAATCGCTCCAGTCCATGGGTCTTGCGTCAACCCAATGGTCCTTGATAAAGGATTTCAGAGCTGTAATTTTAGCCTCACGTGTTTTTCCCCAAGCCTCCGGAAGATTTACAATGAGTCCCATCCGAAAATGATTTTTTTTTAACTGACTGAGGTAGGACTTTACGTTCGGAAAATAGCTCACCGTTTTAATTTGATGACTTTTCGAATCAAAATCTGTTTTGAGTAGTGTGTTTCCGAGATCAAAATAGAGCAGGGGTTGAGTGCAGGATGGAGGTTGCGCCCGGGAAGGAGCACTCTGAAACACCTGGGAGGTCACTAAAATAAGCGTGTAAACAAGGATGTGCATTTCGCGGATTTTTAACAGGCATGTCACAATCAGTCACGAACTTTTTAATCTCTGTATCTACTTAAATTGTTTGATAAAACCCTGAAAATAATTTTCAGGCACTTCG
>CAYJBA010000111.1:4741-8001 GCA_964367865.1 uncultured Bacteriovoracaceae bacterium
AAATTCCATGGACGAATGGCAAACCGGACATTCGATATTCGAAAGGGAAGGCGCCTTGCCGGTTTTTTCGAGGTTTTTGAGCTTAAATAGTGAGTAGTAGGTTTTTTTACAGCCTTCACAGGTGTAGGGAAGGTAAATCGATTCGACTTTACCGCCTGCCATAAAGTCCCCGACCGTGTTGATCTGATCGACAATAACGGGCGAGCATTCAAAAAATGAATATTCGATGCCCATGTCAGCGAGCTTTCTAAAATATTTTATCCAATGACGAACTCCAAATGAGTTTACTCGTGCAATCCCTTTGCAGCCGATTCTGATCTTACCTTTAACGGGTCCAATAACCTCATCCAAGTTTGAATTTTCATCTATAACCCCGGCTAGGTGAAGCGTAAAATTCTTTTCTCCGCTTTCTCGTTTGATCATCAAGAAGGGATTTGTTTTTTCCATCTCTTCTAATTGAGGTTTTTTTGTCATTTGATGTAGCTCATATTGCTCAGGGCCTTAAATTCGTCCACTACACGATTTCCCCCAGCGGGTCCATAGAGTGTACTACAAGACTCATAACTGCCTTCGAAATATTCTTCTGGGGTCGTAAAATAGGCAACGTATCCATTGGTCAAACCCATAGTCCAGACCTGTTTAGTATGCGGATCGGCCGAATACGCAGTTTTGAGCGCGAGCCCAAGCGTAGTGGTTGGCTCTCCTGGCCAGGAGATGAGTGCCATATCTCCCAGGCGTATAAGTGAAAATCTAGGAGCGTTTGGCAACCCTGGTCCAAAGAGCCCGGTTCCTAAACCCAGTTTAAATGCTTTAACAAGCGGAATCTTGGCTCCGCACATGGTGAGATTCATGGCGGGCTCACCCAAATCAATTCGAAGCGAGTGAACACTCCAGACGGGCTCGATATTACGCGCATCCCCTAATGCTCTGATAGCTTGATCTGCAAATTCAGCTCCTAATAGATCTACTCCATCGCTCTCGCCATATTTTGGGGCGACATCCCCTTCGGCGCCATTGACAAAGAGAAAGGTGACAGGCTTGCTAAATCCCGCCGATTGATTCATCATTCCAAAGCGATATTCCATCTGTCTTTCGATGCTACCGGGTACATCAGCGCTAAAATGCAGGTTTTTTGGCGAAAAAGCAGTTCCATGAACTGGAAGATTGGTCATACCCCCGAGCCACTCGCCCGAATCTGCGCGAACTACCATCACATTTGCTTGCGGATCAAAATGACCTATTTTTCCTCTTCGGTTGACTTGAATTCCATCAGCGACGAAAGAGTAAGAAAGGAGTTGAGCGGGCTGAAGAGCGGTTTCAGCCTTTAAAACTGCGGATACCACACCTCCAAGAACAATTTCTAATATGTCTTTCTGAAAAATATCCATAATGGCTACTTGCCAGATAAAATTGTTTGACAGTGTCCCTGGGCCACTATGAGTATGAGTTGCAGAAACGAAAATGTCGTCTGGGTGATAGCCAAATGGAGCTAAACGTTTCGTAATCTCTTTGTAGGCTTCCTCGGTAATTCCGACTGTATCTATACTAACGAACGCGAGCTTTTTATTGTTTGCTCGAAGAAGCATGACTTTAGCGCGAAGAGGATCTCGAACTCCCTCTGAGGGCTTAAACAGTGTTGCGTATTTATATTTATTAAAAAGATCGAATGGAAATGCGAGTCGGCGCCCTCCACCACCGTATCCGCCAAGGGGCGTGCCGATAGGTGGTGTCACGTCGATGGAAGTCACCGCGGCGCTCAACTCCGCCGCTGTCGCGTACTGAACCTCTAAGCAAATCAGCAAACTCGCTATAACCACTGCGGTTAGTAATTTCATGCAAAGTTCTCCCGTGCCATTCAATTATATCAACGATCGGATTTTGCATGTGAACTCAGGAGAGTATTTTGAAAAAAAGATCAGATAGGTAATTTATGCTGATCAGACTAGGAATTTTTTTCCAATATTTATAGAAACGGCAAAAAATAATCAGTGAGATTCCGCACTCATTTCGCGGTTAACTAATTTTCTGCTCTTACACAGGAGAGGGCGCTCATTTTGGCGCCTGCTTTTCTTTTTCCGACACAAACAATCGAATTTTCCTTGTCCACCACTTGAACGAGTTCGCCGCCGCCGGTTGCTTTTTCGTATTGGATCTCAATTCGCTTACTGAAACCAGACTTAGCGGAAGCGGGCACTCGTTCTGCCTTTTTCTCCGGTTCCTTTTTGGTCGTTTTCTTTTTCTTTGCGGCCCATGCGTCTGCGCAGAGTGTAGAACTTAGTAAAAGGATTAAAATAAGCGAGGTTATGGATTTCATAAAAGTTCCAATGGGCCTTTCTATCCTTACCTGTCGGTTTTCGTATGAGTTCACTTAAGGTCCTTAATCATGATTATTAAGCTTAAAATTCAATTATATAATTGTTGAGAGCACTCAAGCTTCTGTTAAATCACACCGAAATGTAAGAGCCGGGCTTTTTTGACGGTCTGAAGTTAAAGCGTACGAGGAGGAGCTCCGTGTCGTTAGCCAAAAAACGGGTGTCCCAAGCTTATGGCAGTGGGTCGCATTCGCGCCATCTGCGTCTAGCGAGCGCTAAATCCGTTAATTTGAAAAAAATAATGGCTCGGTGCTCTAAGTGGTTAAGGTTAAAAGAGGACGGAAGCCCTTATCTTCCCCAAAAAATTGTGCCTCAGGAGATGGCCATCAAATATTTTTCGAATGCAGTAGTAACCTATTTTTTAGGAAGCCTGGCATTGCTAGAAATTCTGGTCGGACCTTTGTTATCACAGTACGGGATCGATCAGATGACCATACATGTAGTACGAGTGCGAATGTTTTACTTTTGGGCTTTCGTCTATCCGTTTATTCATTATCGAGTTTTCACCCCAAAAATACGTTATGTATTTTTCAAAAAATTGATTCGAATTGAGGGAACCCTCATTCAGGTAGTATGTCTTTTAGATTTTGTGATTCGCTAATCCTTCAATTAAGGCACATGCCCTAAAGACTTCCACTTCGTTTCGTCTTCCATCATTTTATTTGCGTCTTTGACGTGATTGGGATCCTTAGCTCGCTCGTCTGCTAAATACTGTTTAAGATAGAATTTACCACTGTGACTGATCTTAGATTTGGCTTTGCCTAAAAGATACCACCACTCAGGCGAAGCTACGCGTTCGTAGGTTTTCCATTCGAAAATCAGGGATAAAATTTCAAGGAGCGCGCTATTTTCGGTCTGAACTGCCTCATTTAAGGATTTTTCTCCATC
>CAYJBA010000112.1:0-7963 GCA_964367865.1 uncultured Bacteriovoracaceae bacterium
GAGCGCGTACCAACCAAAATCAGGAAACACCCCAAGCTCAGTCAGTTGTGGATGAAGCCTAACTAAAACGGCAAATGCGGCCCACGCTGGAAACACTTGCGTAAGCAAAACTCTTAAAAAGCTGGGAACTTCAGATTTGCAGATCAGCCAACCCAAAAGTGGAAAGGGCTGAAGCTGCACAAAAAGACCAGTGACCAATAAAAATGCGCCTAATTGCTTTCCAAAATTAGCTCCGCCGGCGGTCGCTGATGAGCCATTGTCAGCCAACCACTCCATCGAGGCGCCCGAGGCCACTAAAATACAGGTTCCAATAACGATGAGGAGCAGACCACCAAAGCGCTCGTACGCAAACCGAATAGCGACTTCGGCCTCGTAATCCACATCCCATCGGCTTCCAAACGCTACAACTCCTCCCACCACGGCAAGGGCGATCCCAAAAAAGGCAATCCACGGCGTAAGGGAAACCCAGGCGAGCGTTACTCCACAAGTTGAAAAGGTGAGCGCGGCATATAGCCGTTCACCGCGTGTATTTTTGGTGAGGAGCCCAGCATCCAACATGAGCACAGATGACACCATGGCGCTTACCGATGTCATTACCAAGCCCATGGAGTCCTGTAGTATTCCGATTCGAATAGCGCCCATTTCGTCGCGTGGCCATATCCACGCAACAATCCATGCTTTCGCTGGAGTCCCTTCGCTCATTAAAACGCTTCCAGCAAAAGCGGCGCCGCCAATGAGCAATGCCAGCGCTCCCGATACGAGCCAACCCCCTAGCTTAGGCAGGTGTTTGCCTACCGCCATAACGATAAGTCCGCTGAGCAGCAAGAAAAACCAGTAAAAAAGAATCGCTGCGGGAATCCCTTGGGAGATAATCATCGCTTAAGTGAACGGAGGTCGTCCATCTCGATCTTTCGTTTTAAATAAAATACCCGAGCCGACAGCGCGTACCCAGCAACAAGTTGCGCAACTCCGCCAAACACAATGAATAACCCGAAAATTTCTCCTGTAGATGCTTTTTCCGTGCCGAGTGAGGCAGCTATAAATGAAAGACTAGTGCCCAAAATTAAAAGCTGACTGCCAATCAATACGCCAACCACTGTGCGACGCAAACAAATACAAATGACTCCAAGCGCGCCTAAAAGCGATGAAAGTAAGATTAAGTTCATTACTCCGAACCCCCTGAGTCAGGGCGCGCGATTACTCCTCCGCCGACCAAAACCAAAAACAACAGCAGCGCTAACACCTCAAAGGAGAGAAAGTGGTAATCAGCAATGATTTTTCCCATTGATGAAAGATCACCGGTTAATGGAATTGTAGGCCCTGACTCTTTGAGCCCAGTCTGAATTCCAACGTATACTACCGCCGCAAATCCTCCCCCCAACAAAATAAAAACTAAATTCTTCGCGGTTTTTTTAAGGTTCTTATATTCGCCAGGTTGCTCAGAAAATTCCCCGAACATCATCGAAAAAAACACAAAGGAGACAGCCACCAATGTCGCGGAAATCCACTGAATTACCGCCAAGGTATCCGTTCCTAATGTGAGATAAAGGCCCCCCGCAGCAAGTCCGGACATCCAAAGCGAAAGAACAGACGTCTTAAAATTTGTAGAGAAAGTCGCTACCACCGCAAATATGGCGCATAAAACAGTGAACGCATCAGCCATCATATTGACAACTCCTCAGACTCGGCTTGCTGTCTGGCTAATGCCCATTTTTCGCGTTGAGCCGCTGTCACTTGCCCTCTTCCGAAGTTCGCCACCAAATCTGCCAAAGTATAAGCAGCCCCCTCGTATTGTTTAGTGTGAACGAGAGATCTAGGTTCGCAGACGCTCACACATAGGCCACAAAAAATACATTTTGAAAATTGAATTTCAAAAAGTGCCACCCAGTTTTTTCCGGTCGTCGGTCCTGCTTCATTCATCACGCGAATACACTGACTCGGGCAAATCTGTTCGCATTCTTTACAGCCCGTGCACCGGTCAATGTCGTTAAAAAGTAAACCGCGACTCCTCGCGGGTAAATCATCCGGAACTTTTGCTGAAATAGGGTCAGGATACTGCTCGGTCACTTCTTTTCTAAGATCTCCGGCCCCGAACAAGTAGGGGACCGCGATTCGACAAGATTCAAATATAGTTTTCATCCCATAAAAGATCTTTCCTAAGTATTCTGCAAACGCAGAAAAAACTGATCTCCTCATCCGAGCGACCTCCATGCTACAAAACAGCTTTCGCCGATGAGTGCCAAAAGGGCCGCTGGACTAAGCACGCGAAGAGCAAAGTCCGTCACTTGATCTACTCTAGCCTGTGGATTAAGCGCAGAAATCCAACCCGTTAAAAGCATCACAGAAAACGTTTTTAGAAGTACCATGCTCAACTCTAAAAGTTGCAACAGGGTCCATCGTTCAGACAGGCGCAGCGTCTCGTTTAAGCCAAAGGGAAGAGTCCAGCCGCCCATAAAAATTACGACCGTTATTGCAGTCCAAAGAAAAAAGCCGTAAAAGCGGCCCACACGGTAAAGGCTCAGCTTGTTTCCATAAATGCTTGCGCCCACTCCACCGTGTAAATCGTTCATGGATTGCCCACCGTCGAGTGGGGGGACTTCAAATAACACTAGTCCACTCATCACGAAAATAAATGCGCACATAAACAAAAATGGATCCTTGAACAGCAACCACTGAAGGGGCCCTGCACCTTGCGCCTTTATAAAAATGCTCCATCTAAATCCACCCGCTGCGAGGCCGGCTGTTAGGAGCGATACGAGCGCCGGAAGCGTTCCTGATAAAGTCTGTGCAGCGCCCCGAATTCCCCCAAACCAACCAGATACGGTTTTTTGGTTCAAACCGAGAAGCATGGTTCCAAGGGCCAAAACTAAAGCCGCCCAAAACGGCAAAAAAGCGGTCATGTCTATATCAATCATGACGATGGCGGAGCCAAGTGGCAAAATTGCTAGAGTCGAATACAGGGCCATGGTGTGAACCATTAGCCAAAACCAGCCGGACTGGTCGCCTTCTAAGTAATTTGCCTTTTGAAGGAGTTTTAACATATCTGCAAGTGGCTGATAAAATCCACTGGGACCTGCTCGATTGGGACCAATGCGCGCCTGAAAATCGGCTATGAGTTTTCGATCTAAATAGCGAATCAGAGATCCGCTCGGTATTACTACAAACCAAAAGAGACAAAGCAATGCAACCGCTGCGACCGCTCCACTGGGCAAAGATTGTGGAAGTCCTACAGTCTGCCTCCAGGCCATGACCCAGCTCTCAGAATCGTTCATCGATCGACCTCTGCAATACATATATCGAGGCTCGCCAATATCAAGGGCAAATCCTGAATCCTGCTGCCAGGAAGTTCTCTGGGCACAGCCATAATATTTGCCGCCGACGGTGTTCTAAATTGAACACGATGCGGCCTGGCTTTTCCGTCTGAAACTAAATGGCAAGCCAGTAGTCCGCGCGAGGATTCAACCCGCGCAAACGCTTCGCCTGTTGGTGCGATAAAATTTTTATCAAACTTTCTCGAGGTAAACGCCCCCCGTGGAAGGTGTACGCAAGCTTGTCTCAGGATTTCAATACTCGCAGCTATTTCTCTCAATCGGACTAAAAATCGAGCATGAATATCTCCTCCGGTTTCGAATTGGGCGGAACTTCCAAGAGGAACCTCAAAATCATAGTTTTGATAGGAAGAGTAGGGATGGGCCTTTCTGACGTCGAAATGATACCCAGATGCCCTCGCGTTAGGACCAGTAATTCCAAGCGCTCTAATGTTTTCTGGTGAAATCACTCCCACTTGTTTGGATCGCTCTAAAAAAATTTGATTATAGGTAAATAAATCATTGTACTCTTTGAGGCGAATTCTAATGAGATGACAGATTTCAACGACTCGCTCTATAAATCCGTCCGTTACATCCTCTCGAACACCACCATACGAAAGATAATTATGAGAAAATCGGGCTCCAGTTAGGAGCTCAAACAAGTCTAAAATTTTCTCTCGATCCCGAAGTGCAAAATGGGCCATTGTGGCGCTGCCCGCCGCCTTGGCCACCCGCGCGAGATAAGCGAGATGGCAGGCGATCCGCGTCAGCTCACAAACAATCACCCGTATGGTCTGTGCGCGCGCAGGGACTTCAATTTTCGCAACATCTTCTACTGCCGCACATAGAGCGTACTCACCAAAAACCGCGCCCTCGGGATCCAGATGATCTAGAAATGGAATCAGGGCACTCCAGCGCTGCATTTCAAGACACTTTTCGAGTCCTTTATGTAAAAAGCCCACTTCGACGGGCGCGGCAGCAATAATTTCCCCGTCGAGCTGCATTTTCAGCCTCATCCCCCCAGAAAGCGCGCCGTGATGCGGCCCAATTTCCCACTGAGATAGGTCGGTCCCTAATGTTTCGGGAGTCGTCACGAGGTAACCTCATTTCTCTCACCTTTTGAAAAACGAAAGCTTTTTCTCAATGGAAAGCCCTCAGACCCGGGGGCAAATTTAAATTCGGTTGAAATCGACCTCACGACGGGCGTGTCCTTAAAAGTGACTCCGAAGAGATCCTCAATTTCAGCTTCAAATAATTCAGCCATTGCCCAAACATCCGTCACGGTGGAAACAATTACTTTGGACTGCGAAGTCGCCGGAGCTAGCGATACTCTTAAAATCAATGAAGCTGACGTCGCGTGCGAGCGCAAAAAGTAATTCAGGATTATGTTTCCGTCCATTTCCATTACCGAAAGGTTTTCTAACCAGTTCAGCAAAAGCTCCGGGTCGGAATTTAATTTTTCAGCAACCTGTTTCAGTGCCTTGGATTCAATCCAGATCGCCTGGACTTCGGTTCTTCCAAAGCGGCCTTGTTCCAAAATATGATCCCCAAGAAGTTTTTTAATTTTGATGAGCGACACGTTGATTTCCATTTATTTTTTCTTGTAAGGCGATCAGGCCATTCATAATAGCTTCGGGTCGCGGTGGGCAGCCGGGCACATAAACGTCTACGGGAATTATTTTATCTGCGCCAGGTAGCGTAGAGTAGCTTTGGGCAGGCGAAAAGGCCCCGCCGCTGATCGCACATGAGCCCACCGCCATTACAAATCGCGGTGGCAACATCGACTCATAAAGCTCACGCAAGTAAGGGGAGGCCTTGTGAGAAATCGCCCCCGAAACGATGAGTAAATCCGCCTGCCTGGGATCTACCTGCTCAATACAGCCAAACCGCTCGAGATCATATTTTGCGCCAAAAACGTCCATGATTTCGTCCGCACAGCAACCTTGACCCGCTGTTATATACCAAAGCGAGTTAGCGCGTGCCCAGCGAAATACCCGGTCGACCGTGGAAAGATAAACGGATCCTTTCACCTTAATCCCCGATCCTTAAATTTCTGATAAAAACCGACCCAGCTCAGATCACCCTTTCTAGCCGAGTAAAGTAGCCCTAGGGCGGCAGCTAATCCTATCGAAATGACAAGGAGTAAACCGCGAAACACAGTCCCTTTGTCTTTTTCTCCTAGAATCATTCCCGATATAGGAATTAAAGCCAGCACTAAAGTAATCAATATTATGGTTGCGTTTACTCCTAAGAAAAAGCGGGTATTAATCCGCTGACCTAACGCAGCTTTTTCAAGCTCGACTCTTCCCTCTTTTCTAGAGCGCGATACCTTCGGATCTGCGAACAAAAACGAAATCGTGCCTAAGACGACCGGGAATCCCAGCGCAAGAAGAGCCGATAAAAATACGACATAATAAATATCCCAGCCGTTTGGCATAGAAGCTCGCGAAAAGATTAGCGAACCCCCTATTTTGTGTCAAGGTGAGGTGGAAAAGGGTTCATGAATATGCGAAAACCCCAAAGATGACCTCAAGCCGGATTTCTGATCTCCTGAAGTCTCTAGAAGAAGTTCCTGGCTCTATTCGGATTCATGGCGCAACTCCGTCTAGCCGCGCCCTGATAACGCTTCTAATCTATGCACATCGAAAAAAGCCCATTTTGGTGATTTGTCCCAACGACGATCTGGCAGGAGAATTTGTCGAGAATCTCGAGGCACTTTCTATTATTTCAAATACATCCGAATTAGCTTCAAAACCTCTTTTTGGGCGCTTTCCGACTTGGGACCCGGCCATATACAGTCCAGTATCGCCTTCTATAAGAACCCGTCTTGAACGGTTGTCCGTTCTAAATCAGCTGGCCCAAAAAAATTCAAATTGGATTTTTGCCACATCGATTCCGGCGCTTAGTCAAATGACGCTTTCTAGATCTCTTTTTTTGAGCCACTCAATACGACTAAAAATAAACTCTGAAATCGAAAGCCGAGAAGCACTAATTCGTCAATTGACGGACTCGGGCTATATGCGCGTAGACACGGTCGAGGACCCCGGAACATTTTCTGTGCGCGGCGAAATCATAGACGTTTTTTCACCCGGCGCATCTCGGCCTCTTCGAATTGAGCTATTTGGTAATACACTTGAAAAAATTCGTGAATTCGACGCGACCTCTCAAAGAACATTGAACGACGCCGCCTCGCTTAAAGACGAGGTTACTATTCCTCCAGCTCGCGAGGTCCTCATTAATTCTAAAACACTTTCTACATTGCGCGAAAAACTTAAAACGAGCGCCGACGATCGCGGAATTACTCGCGCAGTCAGAGACCCTGTCATGGCGAGCATTCAAGACGGGATTTACCATGATCACTCTGATGGTTGGGCTCCGTTCGCTTATCCAGAACCCTCGACCCTCATTGACCATCTCCCTGAACATACTGAAATAGTCTGGGTAGATGAACTTACCTGCCTTCAATCCTGGGACGAATTTCTAGAGGATCAATTACACCTGGCCGCCGAATCTCCGGTAAACGGTGTTGTTCTGCCGGCAGCGGCCGATTTATTTCTTTTTAATCCCGCTCTCGAAGCAAAAATCAAAAACTATTCGCGCGTGTTTTTAGACCGAATTGACATCGCGGATTTGTCGACTAAGGACGACGACCCGGAAGCACACCCAGAGGCAGGGATCGCTAAAACTTCGGAATTCATTTCCGAAAAACATCACGTCTTTGTCAGAAACAATGGGGATCTCGAAAAGGGCTCTCGAACCTCTCTGGGTGAGATTGAGCCTAAATTACAGAATTGGTTAAAACAAAAATTTAAAGTGGTTATTTTCGCCGCGACCAACAGCCAGCTAGAACGAATTCGATATTTATTAAGCGAAAGAAAGCTTGTCGTTTCGGACGATTTATCACTCGTTCCCGGTTTTATTTCTCTCCGACTCGGTGTGGTCACCGAGGGCTTTCGCTGGCCCGCTGAGGGGTTGGTCTTACTGACAGAAGGGGAGGTTATGGGCGTTGCAACCTCCCGACGACACCGATCGTCGTCTCCTGTTTCGAAATCCTGGGCGGGACTCCAGGTGCTCACCGACCTTTCTCCGGGCGATTTGATCGTGCACTTGGATCATGGGATCGGAAAATACTCGGGCCTTACTCGTCTTGACTTATCTGGTGCTCCCAGTGATTTTTTGCTTCTCGAATATGCAAAGGGCGACAAGCTTTACCTCCCCGTGTACCGACTCAATGTAATTCAAAAATATGCCGGATCCGCAGAATCCGTCGCTCTGGATCGGCTAGGCGGGAATCAATTCGAAAAAGCAAAAGACAAGGTGCGTGACGCGGTAAAAAAACTTGCGGTCGATCTTGTTCAAATTTATGCCGAAAGAAAAGTCCGAACAGGGTACCAGCTCCATCCTCGTGATTCGGCTTATCGCGAGTTTGAGGCAAAGTTTCCCTTTGATGAAACGCCGGATCAGCTAAAGGCCATAGAAGACGTGATGGGAGATATGGAATCCGCTCGCGTAACTGACAGGCTGGTTTGTGGCGATGTGGGTTACGGAAAAACTGAAGTTGCCATTCGTGCCGCCTTTCGAATGGTTTCGGAAGGAAAACAAGTAGCAGTATTGGTTCCCACTACCGTTTTGGCTTATCAGCACGAACAATCCTT
>CAYJBA010000113.1:0-7929 GCA_964367865.1 uncultured Bacteriovoracaceae bacterium
CGGCGACCACCGACATCTACACCCTTTCCCTACACGACGCTCATCCGATCTTATTTTTGCTCAAGAGTTACGCTACGGCTACGAACTCTTTTACTACTGTGCCCGGGATGAAGCTCCCACTCTCCGCCGCGAAAGACTCCCCCCCTGACAGCTTGATGGTGATCATTACACCCGAAGCCATGACGTTTGATAACGAGCGAATTTTGGATTTTACACAAACCGCCGCAAGCGTCGGGAGCACTGAGGGTGGTTACGCATTTAAGAAAAGCGATCTGGATGAAGGTGGCAGGAGAATTGTTCCGCTCTTTGATGCGTTAACCAAATCTCGTGAAAAAGCAGAAGTCCTTCAGGCCAAGTCGGCCGCACGTGATGCCGAAGGACGGCCTCTACCGTTTGTGGGCGTCCTTGCGATTCAAGCGGATAAACGCGTTCACTACGATACCGTGCGAAAGATCATGTATACTGCCGCAGCTGCAGGGTACCGCGTATTTCGGTTTCTCGCGATGAAGCGGGATAGTTAAGAGCGTTTCGGTAATTT
Organism: uncultured Bacteriovoracaceae bacterium; assembly: GCA_964367865.1. Classification (GTDB taxonomy): domain Bacteria; phylum Bdellovibrionota; class UBA1018; order UBA1018; family UBA1018; genus CAYJBA01. The sequence goes on from CAYJBA010000113.1 coordinate 539, forward strand.
AATAATAAATCGAGTGTTAGTTGATGCTAAATCGATGCTCAAAGTGCCACGGTGATTTTCTATAATTTTTTTAGAAATCGCGAGTCCCAACCCGGTGCCTTTACCCACTGGCTTCGTGGTAAAAAATGGAGTAAATAATTTGTTTCGAATTTCTGGATTCTGTATTATTCCGCTATCCGTAACACTCAGTTCAACATCGTCTCCTAAGTCCCGGACAGAAAACCTGATCCAGCGCGTGGGTAGATTTTCGATTGCCGCGATTGCGTTATTAAGCAGATTAAGCAGGACTTGAGAAATCTCCACTGCCCTACATTCAACTTCAATGTCTTTTGAAATCGAATCACTCTGTAATTCGATCGATCGTGCTTTAATCGCTTCGCGGCACAACACTAAAGTTTCTTGTACAATATTTTCTATTTTTTCAGATGTCTTTATATCCAAACCACCATCCCGTGAAAATTTTCTCATCCCCTGCACGATTTTTCCGATTCGAGAGGACGTATCGTTAATCGTTTGCAGCATCTCTTTCAGCAAAATCAAATCGGGTTTTTCGTCTGCTAAGACCTCGATTCCTTGCTCGGAGGTCAAATGAATTGTAGCGATGGGGGTATTTATTTCATGAGCGATGTTTCCGGCCATTTCGCCCAGGGCCGTCAGCCTTGAAGAGGATGTCATCGCCGCGCTTTGTTCGTAAATTTTACTGAGTAGATTATGCTGTTTTTTTAAACTTAAACGACCTACATATAACACGGTCAATAGCGCGATGACCCACGCACCAAGAGTAAGAATCAGTGCTTGGGTCCGATCAGAGATTTGTGATTCAATACGCTTATCGAGTAACACTTCTAGTTCTTTCGCCGAAACATTCCATAAAAGTCCCGTATTTCTAAATGCCTGGTCAAACAAAAGATTTAAAGCCTTTGAATCCACCTTGCCAGAACTGCCATCCATCATTTTTTTTAAGACTTTTTGCAATTCAGACATGACTTGATTGAATTGATTTAACGCGAGATTTAGTTTCGGTCCCAGAGACTCGCTCACTCCATAGAAATGAAAATCCTCTCGGATGGCTGTTTCGGCACTCTCATTTATATTATTTATGTCGCCCTCTTTAATGAGAGAGAAATAACTTCTAACGGCAGCTTTTCCCGAAACTGATACAGAATCTAAGGAGGCCTCGAGGCCTAAAAGATCCACTAGGTGATTGAGATGATTTTGAAGCCTCGGTAAAGCCAAAAGCGTAACATCCATTAAATAATATGAATCCAAGTCCGGATCCAAAATAAGATTGGAGGTGTCTCCTAAATGCTTAACCATGACACTGATGTGATGGATGAGTGCATTATGCGCTTGAATGGTGCCAGTCTCGTCCTTTTTAAGATCTAAACTCACTAACAACCGCCATTTTTTTTTCAATCCCGCCACCGTAAACTCCAGGCGATTTCGAACTGATAGTCCGTTGTCAGTGAATTCAAGAGTCGGCCCCACCTCTAAATCATTGGCTTCGACTTTGGCTATGAGCTCATCGATTATTTTATTTTTTTCAGGTAATAATTTTCGCTCTTTTTGACTCATCAATTTACGGGTGCTGATTTGAGTAATTAATTCTTGAAGCGGGATCTGGTATTTTAGACCGACTACTTCTTTTTGTGCGAAATTAATATTGTCTGTTTTAAATCGGACCATGAAATAAAAGAGAATTAAAATGGGCAGGGTGAAAATTGAGGCAATCGAAATAAATCCAAAAAAGATATTTCTTCGACTCTCTTGTCCCTCATTTGCAATCGGTCCGCTTTTAGTAGTAATTTTTAACCCCTGGGAATAAATGCATTTGTTTTTAAACTATTAATTAAACTGATGATTTGCGCCCGGCAGGGTTCACTCAAAGAGCCGAACTCTACTCCACAGCCCGAAGGACGATCTTCCTCTTTTTGCGGCCGTATCCACCTGACGATTCCGGATCCCTCAATGCCAGGCAATGGTCCATCTGTAAAACTGAAATTGAACTCAATCGTTGACTCCATGGCTGGAATTTTGTCATCGAGCGCGACAAAAAAACCTCCCCTGCCAATATTCAATAATCGTCCCTGACCCGCACCTTCCAAAGTTTTAAAACGGACTTCGATTTTGAACTGAGACTCGATCCGATCTGATTTTCTCATACTCCATTTCTGATCCAGTTGAGCAGTTACTCTGAGCACGGCGGCATAGAGACTTTTTCGATCAAAAGGTTTTTTAAAAACTGCCTCGACCCCCTTATCATAAGCTTCCTCTAGCGTGATGTCGGCAAATCCAGTGATAAACATGACGACCGGAGTCTTAGGGTTAAAAGCTTTGATCATTTCTAATAATTTTACCCCGTTGCATTCTGGCATGTTGACATCAGTCAAAACGACGTCAATTTTTGTCGTTTTAACGATCTCAAACGCTATTAAACCATTTTCAGCTTCTAAGACATTAAAACCCTTTCGCTTAAACTCAAAAACAACGGCCTTACGAAGATCCATGTCATCATCTACTACTAAAATATTTAAATCCTTAGGATCGCGCACTGGGAACTCCTCTTTGGATCAATACAGCCCTTCGGTCTTCTAACATTTTTTTTGCCTTTTCTAATGCTCCGAGCGCATTTCGCAATTGGTCCACGTCACTCGGCGAAACGCCCGAAACACCCTGAAAAGATTCTAAGATGGCGTCCAATAAAAACATGGCGGTCGCTACCGGGCCAGCGATATCATGTAAAAATTTTCGTTCATCACTTCCGTCCTGAATTGAATTTTTCATATCAATGAGCACCCTTTCTCAAGGTTGCACGATTTTTCCTAATTCTTTTCTATACTCAATAGCCGCTGTCTCGATATTTGGAGTTTTTAGCAACCACTCAAGTGCTAGGCATGCCCCTTTATCGAATTGGCCCCATTTATTTTTAACAAGTAACTCAAGTCCCTCTGAAGCCTGGAGTTTTCGAGAGGAGCCTATCGTTGGCCAATAGACGCAAAATTCGTCTACCAATCCTACGATTCGGGCCATGGGAAAAATCTGCGAACCCAGAGTTTTCGATGGAAATCCGTTACCGCGCGCGTTTTCATGATGTTGTAAAATCGTTTGTTTTACCTCGGACGATACTCCAGCTATAGCGGACAAAGCGTCGATCCCAGCTTGTGAATGCTTAATATAAGTTTCTCTTGCGGCTGGATCCATCGCGTTTAAATCCTTATTGTGCAAAGAAAAATCCAATCCCAACATGCCAATATCATGCAAAAAACCACCTAAAGTCAGATTGATGATATTTTTTTTGGAGTGCCAACCCATGACTCCTGCAATCATAGTGCAAAGAAGACCCACCGCAGAGGAGTGCGAACTCAAGTCCCGTCCGCCAGAATGGATTCTATCGATCAAATCAAGTCCCATTCCGTCAGCCGAAAATAGTTTTAAAGAATCCTCAAAAATCATATGTGCCGAAACTAGGTTCGAGGTATTAAGACCCATGAGACGAACGTTTTCGAATGCTAACTCGCAAGAGTGATTGATGAGTCTCATCTTTCTTTGGTTTTCGCCCTTGCCAGAGAGCACTACCTTTGTGATTTTTTCGTTCAATGCGATATATTTATTAAAATCCTCTTTTTCGACCCAAAGCTCATGTACGCCTTTGTCTTTAAGGCTATTGATTCTCTCGAAATCTAGGTCTTCGCCCGTATGGGCAATTTTCAAAAATCGCCCATCTCTAAAACGAACATAAATAGATACGGCCAATGTTTTTCCTGAAACAAAATCCTCAATGGCAACCCGTGCATAATTGGATTGCGAAAATTCGGTGGGATTTTCAGGCGGTTTTTCTAAATTTGAAATGAGATGGATCAATTCTGCCTTTTTTACAGGCTTGGGTAAAAATCCATAAGCACCGAGCTCTTTTGCAGATTGGGTCGTGAGGAGGTCTAAAAAGCCAGTGATCAAAACAATCGGAATACCCATTTGATTGGTATTTGCCCAAGTCAAAAGATCGATACCCGTGCCCCCCGGCATTTGGATATCTGAAATGATCAAATCGGGTTTGGAGGCTCCGATCCTCTCCAAGGCTTCTGGATAGGACGAAGCGGTCAGAACACGCACTCCCTCTTTGCTCAAGACAAACTCTTGAGCCTTCAGAAAGTCCGGGTCATCGTCGACAATAAGTACAGATGGGACTGTTTTTTCCAAAACTTTTATTCCAAATGGGTTAAACGGATCAACGAGCTAGCTCGGTTTTATTGGCTCTCTTTCATTCTTTAATGGTAAACTAGAAAGGCTAATTATTTTAAAAAAACTCACGAAATGGATTTGACGCGGTGACAATAGCCAAAGATTCTCAGACTATCCTCCTAGTAGACGATGACCAGTCCTTTCGCGAGGCGATTCGTGGCACGCTCGAGACAGCGGGATATAGAGTCCTCGAAGCCGCAGGCGGAAAAAGTGCGCAGTCCGTGTTCTCTATCGAAAAAGTTGATGCCGTCATATCGGATATTCGAATGCCAGACGGAGGAGGTCTAGAGCTATTACACTATGTAAAACGGACTCGCCTAGTTCCTGTCATTCTCATGACTGGCTTTGCAGAATTAGCAGAAACTCAGGAGGCCCATGCGCTTGGGGCAGCTGGTTTTCTGGCTAAACCGTTTCGCCGCGATGAGCTTTTAAAGTTATTGGGTGAGGTTGCGGTTCCAGTTGCGACCCTGGCGACCCCAGCCGCTTCAAAGGTGGTAAATTTAGATTCAGAATTTTGTAAAGTAGGCATAGATGAGTTTGTAACGGGCAGCAGAATTCAAACTGACGTTTATATTAGATTGGGTAATGACAAATATGTGAAGGTTGCCCATCAGGGTGAGGATATTCCGGTTGAAAGAATTCGCGGATACAAGAGCAAGCAGATTCGGTACCTTTATTTGCTTAAAATTGATTTTCAAAAATACTTAGGTTTAAATATCGCGCTTGCCAAAGCCCTAGAAACATCAAAAACAATTGACCCAGCCCGAAAAATGAATTTTCTCAAACATACCAATGAGGTTATTTTAGAAAATCTATTTACCAATGAGATTGACGAAGGCAGCATCGAGTTCGCCAAATCAGTGACTGAAACAACCGTTAGTCTCCTTGTGGATTCTGAGCCTTTGTTTGATCTGCTCTCCGTACTGAGCTCCCATTCTGACTCACTTTACGCACATAGCTTGGGAGTCAGTCTTTACGGAGTCTTGATCGCGAAGCAGCTGAAATGGATTTCGCCGATGAATCGCTACAAAATCTCCATGGGCGGCCTTTTACATGACATTGGTAAAAGAACCATAGATCCCGTAATTCTCAAAAAAGCAAAAAGAGACCTGTCGCCTGATGAATTAAAAGAGCTAAAAACTCATCCAGTTCGTGGAGTTGAAATCATCAGTTCGATCGGAGCGCTTCCGGATGACGTATTGCAGATCGTTCACCAACACCACGAAACCTGCCTCGGAACAGGCTATCCGCTCGGATTAAAGAAAAAGCAGATTCACCCGCTTGCTCGACTCATCAGTGTCGCAAACGAGTTTTGCAATCTGGCAATTAAAGGCCCTGACGGGCCTGGGATGCCGGCCGCAGAGGCAATCAAACGTCTTGAGGTAGGGTATGTCGGAAGCTTGGATTCGGAATCCTTAAAGGCTTTGGCAAGAGTTTTTAATCAAGTACCCGGTTGAGGTAAAACAATCGGTTGCTGGGCTCGAAGGTCATGAGCAACAATAAAAATAGCCGAAATAGCCGGAATCATCGAAGCCGTAAACTGGATGAAAGTTTGTTGTACAAAGGTCGAAGAATATTTACCCTCTTCCTTGCGGCCTGAACTTAAATGACTTTTTTACCTGAACGATTCCGCCTCCGCGCGGAACTGGAAAATCAATTCGCTTGATCACGTTAACTACACAACGCTCGGTATTGACGTTTTTGAGTGTTGTCGAATCGAGACCCGCTTGAGTCACGCGGCCACTCGAACCGATGACAAAGTTCGTTGCGACACTGCCGGCTAAATTCGGATTAGCGGCGTTGATTTCCCGCTCATAACAAAGTCTAAACTCATCGCGGTGGCGCTCAATTGCGGCATTGACGGCATCCTCGTCGATAGACCCCATGATTACTACTTCTTCTGGGCCACCCGAGCGGATAGAAACACGAGACTTTCCACCGATGATACCAGTACCAGAACCTGCAGCTCCCATTCCTGTTCCAACGCGCCCGCCGCCTTTACCGTGATCAGTCAAGCCACCCAGAGACTCCGCATCTCCGCCACCGCCTCTGCCAGACCCTGAAAGCGCCAAGCCACCGCCACCGAGGGTGTTAAATCCTCCAAAGCCTTTGAGCTTTTCGCCCCCTTTGCCCAGCTTTCCGGAGCTACTACTTAAAATATTTTGAATTCTACCGCTCGCGCCTTTTAAAAAATCTACGTTTCCAATGTCGTTGAGTTGGCTTTTTCCTCCGCCCGCTCCTTTGCCGGCTTGCGCCGAAGGGCGTACCGCCTTATTTTGCTTCTCATCAAATGGCTTTGCGTTTTTAACTCCTCTTTCGCCCTCTTTGCCTTTCGCTTTCTCTCCGGCTCCTTCTTTTGCCTCACTTTGGCCTTGAACAGCTCCGGTCTTCGCAGTCGCAGTCTTTTGGCCCTGCTGTTTTTGTTTCTGTGCCTCTTTACCCGTCGAGATTTCTTTTGGAATTTTTTTTGTCTCATCCGGCTTTTTTTGAGTGAGATCAATTTTCGTCGTTTTCTGTGGTGTGGGTTTAGGCTTGGGTGGCTCATCTCGGGTTGGGGTTTCGGGCTTTGTTTTTTCAACCGGCTTAAATTCTTTATATTGATAACCATATTTTTCTGGTTGATAAAGAATCGTCGCAATGCGATCCGGAATTTGCTCAGCATCTAAATTAGGCACGACCTTCGCCTTAAGAAGCCCAACGATCGAAAGAGTGGTAAACAAGAATGAAAGGAACATGATTCGAAATAAAAAAGGATCCCGCTCTAAAAGCCGACTTCGTTTGAGTCTAGGCGGAGCGGCAGTAAAGCTCACGTAAAAATCAATGTTACCGATAGAGATTTTAGCAAAATCCTCATGGTCAATGGGAACTCGATGAGTCCCGGTGGGTGCCTGATCCTTTACGGCGTCAAGCGACTTTAGGGTCCCGTGCTGCTGGACTACTCCCTTCATCTTTGGATCAAAATTCAAATAAAAGGATTCGCCTTCACGAGAAATAAGTCCAAATTTTGAGGACGAAAGCGTAGGTGGAATTCCAAAATCGCAAGCGCGCGTCGTACCCACGGTCACTGTTTTTTCGGTAACAAAATGCTCAACCGAAAGTATAGTTTCGTTCCAGGACATAATCACTTCTATCGCCGGCTTAGAAGCCGGACG
>CAYJBA010000114.1:0-7919 GCA_964367865.1 uncultured Bacteriovoracaceae bacterium
AAAACAACCCCCCACCCCAGGAAAAAAACCCATATAAGGCGTTTACTTCGATTTAGATTTTGCGAGAATTTTAGAAGTGCTTTTACCGCGTAAATAGGCGAGCGACTTAACTTTTCCGCCCCAAGAGAGCACTTCAGTCGCACCGACCATCCGCGAGGGATCCCAATCGCCGCCTTTAACTAATAGATTTGGCTTTAGTTTTAAAATAAGCCGAAGTGGCGTGTCTTCTGAAAACCAGGTAACATAATCCACAGATTCAAGCGCCGCAATCACAATAGCCCTGTCCTGAAGTCTATTTATAGGTCTGCCTTTTCCTTTGAGCCTGCGAACCGAGGCATCCGAATTGAGAGCAACGACTAAAAGATCACCCAATTTTTTTGCCTGCTCTAAATAGGTAACATGACCGGGATGAATCAAATCAAAGCAGCCGTTTGTAAATACACATTTTTTACGTCCTCGCTTTTTAAGGACCGTGTTTAAGGCGTCAGTGGCTTTAATTTTAGATCTAAGCGCTCTGCTACTCACAGATGAGCAACTTCCGTGGGCTGGAGATCTGTGATCAAGTCATGCCAGCACCGACGCCTGGGATCGATCACGCCCCAAAAAAGCCCAAAGCCAAAAAAAGCGGCACTAGGAATATAAAAAAATGCCCGCATAAAAATCGCAGCGGTTGATCCCTCAAGGGCCAAGCCGAAAACTCTCTTTCCCAAACTGGTCCTAAACAATACCTCCTGAGCTGCAATCAGAGCCCAATTGAGAACACACAGGAACAAAAGGCCCAATAAAAAAACAGTGGGATTAAGTAATAAATTACGAGGAACACCCTCTTTCCATAAAGATAGACTCAATCCGGCTAAGCAAAGTCCTACATTTACAAAACTATCGAGACCATAAGCAAAAAGTCTGCGAAATAAGTAACCCAATCCGTAAATCGGAACCCCCGGAGCAGGTCCGGCTTGCGGTAAAGTTCGAGAAAGTTCTGGTCGTGGCATCACAACTGTAACCGGACGTTTAATTAAATTTGTGGATGTCTTTTTTGCAAAAGTCGCTGGACCGGCCGAATAGGCTCCTGAGCCCGATTGCAATCCCGCAGTATTTGGAGATTTTGCAGTGGGCGCGTAGGGAAGCCCATCAGAAAATGGGTGAAACCCTAATCCGGGGTTGATGGGACGAAACTGGATTTATTTTTCCATGAAGAAAACCTCTCTATCAATATCCAATTTTATGAGGTTCTTTGTCAAGCCGAAGTCTATTTAGCGAGACCAAAACTCGCCCGCAACAAGGGTCAAACCGGAAATCGCGGCTGTTTCGGCCCTGAGAACTAACGGCCCTAAAACCACCTTTTCAGTCTGACCCGGAGATTTGGTAATCATTTCATATTCAAAATCACTCCAGCCACCTTCTGGACCCACGAGCAAACTGATTGGACCGGGCTTTTTCCAGCTTCTTAGCCATTTAGAAAGATGTGAGCCTTCTGAGACAGATCGTTCATCGCACCAGAGTCTAAGGGATCCAGGTGGGCTATTCATGATCAGCTCATCCAGCTTAATCGGAGCCTCCACTTTCATACTCCTGAGTCGCCCACACTGCTTGAGCGCCTGATCCGATATTTTTTGCCATCTTTCTTGAAAAGCTTCAGGTCCCTTGTTCTTAAATTGAATAATTGTATGGGCCGTAAGAACGGGTACAAGCCGATCGACGCCTAACTCCACAGATTTTTCAATCACCCACTCCATGGCTTCGCCTTTGAGCATAGCCATTTCAAGAGTAATTGGGAGCACTGAGGCTTCCTCCTCCTGCTTCAATTGCGCTTCAGTCGATTCTTGAGTAGAAAACTCTACTCGTGGAGGTCCCCCTCGGGTTCTTAAAATGACTCGGGCGCTATGACCTTTTCCGTCCATCGCCTCAACAGCATCGCCGTCTTTTAGTCTTAGAACTCGAGTCAAATGCTGGGCTTCGGATTCGACCAGCAACACGGGATGCCCTTTACGAGGCATTTCACTGCAGAGAACTCTCTTCATAAATTTCACCTCAATCGAGTGATGGGTTCTAGGGCTCCGCTCAAAGAAATCTGCCCGGGATCGAGTCCGCGAAGCTTTTTATTAAAAATAACCGTATTTTTCCAGTACCAAAGCGGAAAATAGGGCATATCTTTTGCCATTAAGCTTTGAATCTCTCTAAGAATCTCTTTTCTCTGCGTCAAACTCATTTCGCGAGAGGCCCGATCTAATAAGGCATCCATTTCAGGATTTACGTAACCCACACGATTAGTGAGCTGGCCTGTGTGTAAGGTACGACTTAAAATTGACCCATCCGCGACACCCACCCACCGTGAAGAATAGAGCTGAAAGCTTCCTTTTCGAATAGACGAAAAAAACACAGCAGGCTCTACAACATCAATAATTAACTCTACGCCAATTCTCTTAAGCATTTGTTGAAAGATCTGCGCCATTTCTAAACCCTCGCGAGAGGGCGTAGTCTTGTAGTGAAGCTGAAAAAAAATACCCGCCTTGTTTTTCATAAATCCCGCTTGTTCTAAAACTCGGGAAGACTGGTTAGGTTCGCTCTTCATTTCAGTTTGAAAGCTTTCTGGAAGCAGTGGCGACAGAAAGCTACCTGCTAATTTCGCGTAGCCGTCGAGTTTAGTCGAAATAATGAGTTCACGGTCTATTGCTAGGGCTATGGCCCGCCGAACGGCGAGCTTCGAGAGTATTGGATCTCGCATATTAAAGGCGAGATAGGCGACTGAGACACCATCACGCTCGACGACGCTGTAGCGACTCTGCAAATGATCCTTTGCCCATTTTGTTTTACTCAAACCAATTGCATTCTGAGTCACATCTGCCTCGCCTCGGAGCAAATAGATTGCTTTGGTGTTTTCATCATTTACGAAAAGTAACCGAAGCGAGCGTCGATTTGTGACATGAGAATTTAATTCAAAACTAGATTCTGGATTTAAAGTCCAAATATTTGGAGCGTAAAGCCCATTTGAAATTGGAATTGTGTCATCTTTTAACTCTGCGCAAGGTTTTTCAGAACCAGTGGCGTCTTGGTAAAAGCGCAACAAACTTAAATTTCTAAGAAGATAGGGGTCCGGCTGGGAGAGCCGAAGAATAACACTTTTGCGATCTGGGCCTAGCTCTGTTCTTACCCAGGATAAAAAACTCTCTCTTAAGGGCGAATAAGGCTCACCTGCTCTATAATTTTCAAGACACTCTAAAATCTCTTGAGCTCCTATTGATCGGTGCTGATGATCCTTCAAATCCGCTCGAATTGCGAATTTCCAAGTCCGGCCACCGTCAAACATTTTCCAACTTTCAGCAAGATCCGGCTGAGGTTCCAAATTTTCGTCGAGCCGGGTTAATGCCCGAAACAAAAGTGCATTAATGCGCTGTCCAGCGGCATCCAGAGTGCGTCTTGGATTGAGCGTCGCGGGAGGCGAATCCATTAGGATTCGAAGTCGCTCTGAATAGGCAGATTCGTCTCGGCTAAAACTGCAGCTTGTTGAATTAATTCCGATCATTAAGACGATTATTTGGGCGTAGGTCTTTACCATGACTCAATCCCCTTTTAACATTGAATAGACGAAACACCGATGATTTCCTTTAGAAATATTTGTGCCCTATCTCTGATTATACTTCTTGGAACCTGGGCGGGCGCTCGCACTTTCGAATCCTCTACTTCAGAGAACACCAGTCAAGAAGAGCACATCCTCAGTGTGGTACCGCAGTCCATCTTTTCGGTTGATCCGAGACTTAAAAAGAACGTAGATTTTTGGATAAAAATTTATACCGAATACGACTCAAAACAAGGCGTCATGCACGATGCGAAATATATCGATCACATCTACGAAAATCTAACTTTCGAAACCACATCTCAGCCTTCAAGTCAGCGCTATATGAAAAAGCTAAAAAATCGCTGGAAAGATATCTTGATGGCGGTTCACCGTAAGCAACGTACGCCAGAAAAAATGACCGATGAAGAAAAGCGCGTTTTCGAAATGTTTGCCGATGTCAAAGAAACTGATAAATTTCTAAAGGCAGCCCACCACAAGAGGCTCCGCTTTCAGTTAGGCCAAAAGGACCGTTTTCGTGAAGGCCTGTATTACTCTGGCTACTATATTCCAATCATGGAGGAAATTTTTAAACGCGAGGGATTGCCTCTCGAGCTCACGCGTCTTCCGTTCGTAGAAAGCAGCTTTAATATCAAAGCCAGATCCAAAGTGGGCGCGAGCGGCATCTGGCAATTTATGCGTTCTACCGGAAAATTATTTCTCAAAATCAACGACTCGGTGGACGAGCGAAATGACCCCATCCGCGCGACCGAAGCCGCTGCAAAGCTGCTACGTCTCAATTTTGAGTCTCTCAAAAGCTGGCCACTTGCCGTAACTGCCTATAATCATGGCCGTATGGGCATGATGCGCGCTGTTCGAAAAGTAGGATCAGATGAGTTAGAAGATCTCGTTTCAGCCTACAAAAGTAGGTCTTTCGGTTTTGCCAGCACCAATTTCTTTACCGAGCTCCTCGCCGCGGTTGAGGTGGAAAAAAATTCTGAAAAATATTTTGGAAAAATAGAACGCGCTAAGGTTCCTCAGTATATTGAAGTTAAACTGCCTGATTGGATTAGCTTTAAAGATCTTATTTCGTTTTTAAAGTTAGACGCCAAGGCTCTTCGCACTCTTAATCCCGGCCTGACTGAGCAGTCCATTTTAGGAAATCGGCTAATACCTTCAGGCTACACTTTACGAATTCCGCACGACGAAGGTCTTGCTAAAGATGCTGGTGAGCGAATTTTTTTAGCTGCCTATGAGCAAATTCCAGAAGAATATAAATATAGACGACCTAACGCGGTCAAAAGTCGAACTAGGCGGAGACGCTAATGTATCTCATTGGCATCGCCGGTGGCTCAGGCTATGGAAAAACTACGTTTGGAAAAAAAATATTAGATCGTATTCAAAGCGATGATGTGATTTTACTTCATCAAGATTCATATTATTTACCGACGCTTCCCACCGGACTCAAAACTAAAGGCGAATCTAATTTTGACCACCCAGATGCGTTTGACTGGCCTTTGCTCAAACGCCACCTCACTGATTTTAAGAATGGAAAAAAAGTGTCAGTTCCGGTTTATGACTTTAATACGAGCAGCCGCCTGAAAAACACGTCCCAAGTTGGACCCTGTAAGACCATTTTGATGGAGGGAATCTTTACTCTTTGGGATAGCGAGATTCGAGACCTATTTGATGTAAAAATTTACCTCCATGTAGACGCGGATATCCGCTTTATCAGACGACTGCATCGTGACGTAAAAGAACGTGGACGAAGTATCGACAGTATAATCCGTCAGTATTACGACACGGTGCGCCCCATGCATCACGAATATCTCGAACCCACTCGGCAGTACGCGGACGTTGTGGTAGGTGAAGAAACCGATATCGCCGCTGAAGTCGTAGCCGCTAGAATAAAAGAACTGCTCCACAAGGACAGTCGCAACCCCGAGGAGCCTCTTTTTTGAAAAAAACATCGGCTGAGCATCCCCTTAAAATTATTCCACTCGGTGGGCTCGGCGAAATTGGCATGAACTGCATGGTCCTCGAATATGGGGATGAGATTCTCCTAATTGATTGTGGAATATTATTTTCAGACCTAGATCACTTTGGCGTTGAGTTTGTTATTCCGGATTTCAACTATCTTCGAGAGTGCGCGGATCGAGTAAAGGGTTTTGTCATTACTCACGGGCATTTGGACCATATTGGCGCTTTGCCCTTTGCTTTTAAATCCGGTATTGAAGCGCCCATTTATGCATCGCCATTTTCATCGCTGCTCATACGCGAGCAAATGAAAGAATATGGTTTTGAAAGTCGATTGGATCTTCGCACTTTTAGAATGGGACAGGAACTTAAATTCAAGCATTTCAAAATCAAGCCAGTTTCGGTCAACCACAGTATTGTGGATTCTGCTGCCTTGATTATTGATACACCCGTAGGCCAAATTATTCATACTGGCGACTTTAAAATCGACCCGACTCCCTTTATTGGAAGTGCGATCGACATGAATGTTTTTAAAAAATCCGGTGACGAAGGAGTCCTGCTTCTAATGTCAGACTCCACAAATGTCGAGCGTCATGATCATAGTTTGAGTGAAAAAATAATTTATAAAAAATTTCAGCAGCTCTTTGACATGGCAGAAGGCCTCACGATCGTATCCATGTTTGCCTCCAACGTAAGTCGGATGGGTCAGGTTTTTGAAATTGCAAACAAACTCGGTAAAAAAATAGCTCTTGCCGGTCGGAGCATGGACCAAAATGTTAGGCTCGGCGTTGAAGCAGGGTATCTCAAAAACACTGAAAAAGTTCTTATCGGTTTAGATGAAATTGACACTCATTCTCGCAAGAACGTGATTGTACTCTCCACAGGCAGTCAGGGAGAGCATCGAGCCGCCTTAATTCGCATCGCGATGGGCGAGCACTCCCAGATTAAGTTGCAAAAAGGCGATTTAGTCGTAATGAGCTCTAAGTTTATTCCCGGAAATGAAATTGCCATTGGGCGAATGATCAATAGCCTTTTTAAACAAGGCGCCGAAGTATTATACGAGGCGGTAAATGATATTCATGTCTCAGGACATGCCACTCGGCCCGAGCTCAATCAGATGCTTAAAGCGGTTAAGCCCCAATATTTTATTCCCATTCATGGTGAATACCGCCACCTCGTGCATCACGCGAAACTCGCCGAAGAAAGTGGCGTAAAGGCCGAGAATATTAAAATCGCTGTCAATGGCGATATCCTTGAACTCACTCCTCAAAGCCTCGCCGTTGTAGATCACATGGAGGAGTCTCGCATTTTAGTAGAAGGTCGCGACGGAAATGATATTTCAAGGCTTGTATTAAAGGATCGGCGCCAGATGGGCGAAAAAGGCGTGGTATTTTCGCTCATGGTGAGGAGCCGAGAGTCCCAGCGCATTGTAGCGGGACCTGAAATTATTTTAAAAGGGATCGCAAGCGAAGAGGCAGAACCGAAACTTCTCGAAGATGCGCGAAAATGCGCTAAAAAAGTCATCGCCGACTACGATCGCGAGCTTGCCGCGGGGTCCCTGAAAATGGATCTGCAAGAGACCATTCGAATTGAGCTTCGTCGTCTTTTTAATCAGTCCTTGGGCAAAAAGCCCGTGGTCCTCCCTATTATTTTAGATCTGTAGGGCCCCCGGGGCCCCACAGATCTAAAAAAAAGGCCCGCGGACATCCTGCCCACGGGCCCTTTACCACGATTAAATTTAATACTACTTACTGGATCGGAAAAGCTTCGATCAATGCTTCTTCGATAAGACTTGGCTCAGCATACGACTTTAAGTACTGAGTCATCTTTCCATTGATGACTTTATAGGGGTCATCCGCTACCTGGAGCATGTAAGTACAAGGCTTAATGTTATCAGCAAAAACCTTGTCAATAACTGCAGCGCCGGGATAAAAACCGCCGCCAAACATGTCGCGAGGCGATAGTTCAAACGTGAACGCAAAAATGCCGTGCGCTCCATAAGCCCAATCCGTTGTGTCTCCAGAGGCGATGTAAAGACTGCTGGCCTGCTCAGGAGTGTAATGATTCCATTGAGCCATGGTCGCCGCCATTTTTTCAAAAACTTGGTGGTCCTTCGTGTTTTCGATCGCTTCGTATTTATGGCCCCAAGGATAGAGAATCAACTCACTGAACGTATGAAAGGTGAGCAGAACTTTCGCATTGAGGTGGGCCTCCACAAAGGCTTTTACGTTCTGAGTTTCCGGCTCTGAAAATGGCCTTAGCCCCATGTAAACATCGCTGTTGGTATCATTGCTTGAGCCGCCTGTTCCCCACATAAAGCCGTAATTGCGGTTCAAATCGACGCCGTAGTTTCCGTCTTTATTGTCTCTACGGTTTTTGCGCCAATATT
>CAYJBA010000115.1:0-7916 GCA_964367865.1 uncultured Bacteriovoracaceae bacterium
AAGTACTGGCGATGATCTCACGACCCTCTTTTGATTCTACTGAATTTTCTCGGGGGATACCGCCTGCACTTTGGACCAAGCTTTTGACAAACGAAAACCACCCCCTGATGGACAAAACCATTCAAGAGCATTATCCACCTGGATCTTTGTTTAAAGTGGTCACTGCAATTGCGGGATTGCAAGAGGGCGTCATCGACGAAAACACCCGTTTCGTTTGCACTGGCTCTATTCAAGTCGGCAATCGTCGCAAACACTGTCATCTTCGGGGAGGTCACGGCGAGATTGGTGTGGTCAACGCAATCACCCGGTCCTGTGACGTGTTCTTTTATCGAACCGCTCAAAAACTCAATAGCGTAGATTTGATTTCCAAATGGGCCGGCATTTTGGGCCTGGGAAGGAAAACTGGAATCAGTCTTCCTCGTGAGATTTCGGGATTGATTCCGACAGAAGAATGGAAGAAAAAACGCTATGGCCAGGTCTGGAACCCTGGTGAGACGCTCGACGTCGCGATCGGCCAGGGGTTTTTGCTGACGACTGGGATTCAACTCGCTAATCTTTATGCAGCTATCGCCAACGGCGGCACGATCTATCGGCCGTTTCTAGTAAAAGACATCGAATCTTTTGACGGGCAAACGCTCAAGACATTTTCACCTGAGATTCTTTCTAAAGCTGAGCTCAAGCCCAAAACCATTGAGCTGGTTAAGCAAGGTCTTTGGGGCGTTGTAAACGACCCGCATGGAACGGCCTACTCGCAAAGGATGCCGGGAATGGATTTTGTGGGAAAAACAGGGACCGCTCAGGTCATTCGACTTTCTGCTGATAAAATTTATATGAAATGCGAGAACTTAAAATTTGGAGATAGGCATAACGCGCTTTTCGCGGGCTTTGCGCCAGCTAAAGACCCTGTTATCGCCGTAGGGGTCATTGGCGAGCACGCCTGTCACGGGGCATTTGGCGCGGCTCCTGTAGCCAGGGCTGTGATCAAAACATATCTCGAAAAATATTATCCCGATGTTTACGGCGAAGCAGTTCTTGCTGAACGCTTCAAAGCCAAGGGACTCCCTTTGGCCATTCCTAAACGTGAGCGTAGAAGCGAAGAAGAAGAAGATATCGTTGTGAACAACGAAAATCCGTTGACCCCAGATCCGCAACAAATCAAAGCACCCCCGATTCCCCATTCCCCCCCAATCAACGAACCCGAACCCTCTAATGATACGGGCGATGATTTAAGTGATGAATAAAATGAGGAGCCACCATGACCCATAGCTCATTTGAATCCAGTTTACCGATCGAAGAAGGGGGCGCAAGATTTGGTCTTTATGAAGAAGAGCTCAAAAAAATAAATTGGAGCTTACTCCTTTTGCAGGTTCTTTTATTTGGAATTGGAATCTGGAATCTCACCAGCGCGACATTTGTTCAAGACAAGTCACTCGGTCTTTATAAAAATCAAATCGCCTGGTTTGGGATTGGGATGGTACTGACGGGTCTTATTCTCCTGGTGCACTATTCGTTCTTCTCTCGCATCGGGTACTTTTTGTATTTTTTCAATTTGCTCTTGCTTGCTGCAGTTTTGCTGGTCGGAAAATCCTCTCTCGGAGCGAAAAGATGGCTCGGGATCGGCTCCTTTCGCATTCAACCCTCTGAGCTGATGAAGCTTGCAATGGTCATCTGTTTAGCTAAATTTTTTGAAAGCGACCGGACTGTTGGAGGATACCGCATCCGCGACCTGGTCCTACCCACGCTTTTGGTTTTAATTCCTTGTGGCCTGATTATGGCGCAACCGGATTTGGGTACCGCGCTGATCATTTTACTGACCTATGCGAGCATGGTTTTATTTATTAAGATTCAACCTAAAACACTTTTGATTATTGCAATCGTTGGAATCGTCGCGCTCCCCTCGGCGTATCGATTTGGGCTGAAACCTTACCAAAGACAACGTCTGGTTTCGTTTATGAATCCTTGGTCAGATCAAAAGGGCTCAGGATATAACTCGATTCAATCCATGATCGCGGTAGGTAGCGGTCAGCTCGTAGGAAAAGGTTATAGAAAGGGAACGCAAAGCCAACTCAACTTTCTGCCCGAACATCATACCGATTTTATTTTCAGCGTGTTTAGTGAAGAAAGAGGCTTTTTGGGAGCGCTCGTTTTGCTGGCCCTTTACCTCGTCTTTCTCACCAATGGCCTCTCCGTGGCTTATCAGGCTCACGATAAGTTTGGGATTCTACTCGCGCTAGGAATTGTCATCATTTTTTTCTGGCACATCGTTATTAATATGGGAATGGTGATGGGACTGCTTCCCATTGTGGGAGTCCCCCTACCCTACCTCAGCTACGGGGGTTCGAGTTTAGTCACTTCCGTGATCGGCGTCGCAATATTAACTAATATCGCGAACAAGAAATTTATGTTTTAATAACCCAAAAGTGAGAGCCTCTATGAATACAATACTTAAGATTCTTCTACTCGTGATTCTCGTCTTCGGAATGGGTATTAGTTTACCCAGCTGCCCCGGACAGCAAGCCCTGCAACAACAAGTTGACCAACTTCAGACCAAGATTCCGGATCTTGAGCGAAAAATTCGAGAGCTCGACAATCAGGTAAAAGCAATGAACGGCCCGATGGGGCAAATTACCCAGGCGCTTCCAAATATGATTCAGATGGTTCAAGCGCACGATGGCCAGGTCAAGGCAATGGATTCTGCCATGAAAGAAATGGCAGCGAAGCTTGAAAAGGCATCCGCAAAGCCAACTGGTAAGAAAAAAGGGAAATAAGCGGATTTCTGCGGCTGAAAGACGTTTTACGCAGGGAAAGCCGTGCGAAGCGCCAAAGCCGCTCCTCTTAAAGCATTGCACCAAAAACTAGCTTTCTGGTCATACGTGGGTTAAATGCGTTACGTCATGGATTTTTCAGGTGCCCAAACCCACTATCCCTACTCGCATTACCTCAACCAAGTTTTTGGTCAAAAAACCTATAAACTCGTCGTTGCCAGTGGCCTCACTTGCCCGACTCGCGATGGGTCGATCTCAACAGGAGGCTGCGCCTTTTGCGACCTTCGAGGTTCTGGTTCGTATTTTGGAAAAAAAGGGCGTGGATTGAGTGTCTCTGAGCAAATTCAAAAGCGACTTCCCGCTATTCGAGAGCGGTTCGGTGCAGAGTCATTTTTGGCTTACTTTCAAAGTTATACGAACACTTATTCGGACCTAAGTTATCTCCGTGGCATTTACGACGAAGCTCTGGCACAGCCGGGTGTGCGCGGCCTCTGCATCGGCACACGACCGGACTGCTTACCAGATCCAGTAATTGAACTTTTAGAGGAATTCGCGAGCAAAAGTTATGGCTCACTCGAACTCGGAGTTCAATCCTTCGAAAACGCGACTTTGGAATGGCTTACCCGCGGCCACGATCGCGCGTCTTCGACCGATGCACTTGAACGCCTACGTTTACGAGCGCCCCATGTTCATACCTGTGTCCATCTTATTTTAGGATCACCCACGGATAGCGTGACCGCACCTCGGGATGCGGCGCTAATGCTCAATGACCTGGGAGTTCGAGGTGCGAAACTTCATCAGTTAATGATTCTTGAACACACCGAACTTGCCAGGCGGTATAAAGAAACGCCCTTTAAGACACTATCGATTGAAGAATACTCCGCACGCGTATGCGAGTTCGTCGAAAACCTTTCGCCCCGTATTTATCTCGAACGTCTCTGTGCCACTGCAACCCATCTCGAAGAATGTATCGCACCTGCGTGGAGTCGTGAGCGATGGTCGCCGCATAACCAGATCAGAGAATACCTAACCAGCAATCATTGTATTCAGGGAGCTAAAATCCACCTATGAAAATGATACTGAACCTTTTTTTCCTTCTTCCAGCTTTTGCATGGGCCGAATATGAGCCTCCCTTTGATTCGGGAACACCTTTTCCTTATCAATGTGAGGTAAGCGATTTGTCTGATCACAGAGGCTTAATCCATCTTAATTTTATCTTGCACCAGGGACGGGCTAGAACATGGACCGAAGGTAAAGTCGCATTTTATATTTTTGGAAGTATCGAATTTTTAGACCTGACCGGCTCGATTCGCGGCGAAAATTTTTCGCCTTGGATAACAAAGAGTTTTGCGAACAAAAACGAGTTGCTAGAAACTATAGATACCGGTGCTGCTTTTTTACGTGCAGTTAAATACCTAGGCTCCTCCGAAGGAACGCTCTTGGATGGCGTCACGACATTACGCCTCAATGGCAATCTTAGAGATTTGCAAATCAAGATTCGCTCGGGCGTCTATACCTATTCTGTAAGTGGCCCCTGTCACCTACTTTCACATTAATTTCATTTCCACTTTATCGGTTTACGTATCCGACCGATATTCTTTTGTATTTAACTGAAACCGTTTGCAAACTTAAAGCCAATCTAAGTGAAACACATTGTTTTTTGGGGTTTGACCCTGCTCTTGCTACGGCATACAATTCTCGAAACTGATCCAAGGAGGGTCTCCCATGCAAAGGTCTGCATCCACATTTATCGCACTCGCAATTTTTTGTTTTTCAGCAGCTACCTACGCCGCTGACTTTAAAGTCACGCGAATTGATCGCGGCGCGCCCGGAAATCGCATGACCGATATGAAAATGGACTCGCTTGGAAATTTACATCTCATTTATACAGGATGTTCTGACAATGCCTGCGAAAAGAGCGAATTGTTTCACGCAATGGTGAGTTCGACTGGTAAATGGCTCAAAACTTCAGTCGATGACAACGGTGGCGATACGGGCTGGTTTCCGAGCCTCAGCATCGATGAACAAAATGGCCTACACGTATTTTACGCTAATCACGAAGATCAGAAGATGCGTTATGCCTACCGTGATCCCAGTGGCCAGTGGAAGGTTGATGACTTGGGCAAGGGCCGCGGTGGCTGGTGGACCTCATCCGCGGTCAGTAATAAGGGACTTTTTGTAGCTCATACGCGCCTTCCTAAATCTGGCTGGGAGCCAGCAGCGCTAGAAGTCGGGACCCTCGAAAACGGAAAATGGAATTTCGAAATAGTCGACCACGATCGAAATGCAGGTTGGTTTAGTTCCATGGCGTTAAATAAGGAAGGCCTACCAGTAATCAGCTACACAACAGTTTTTTCTCAGCCTCAAGGATTTCTTAAACTCGCACAAAAAACGAAAGACGGTTGGGAAATCTTGGAAGTCGATGGCGGTGTAATTAAAAGTCACGTTGCTGTCGATTCGATGGGATGGACCCACGTTGTTTACCAGAGAATTTCTCCGGGCGAATCCAGCTATTTTGACCTGATGCACCTCACTAATGCTCCAGATGGCGAGTGGAAAAAAGTGATCGTTGAAGATGGAGCTAAGTTAATAGTTGAGACCGGTGGTTTTCCTCGGATTGCAATTGATGCAAAGGGTGGGTTGCACATAGCCTACGTCTACAAAAACAGCGAACTTCGGTATGCGCGCAAGTTAGCGGGTCAAGACCAATGGGAATTTAAAAACATCGACCCGCTCGGCAATGGGGTTTATCCCTGGATTTTGATCGATACCAAAGGTCGCGTACATGTGAGTTACGAAAAGGGCACGGGGATTCATCACGCAGTTTGCGAGACCTGCGCGACGTACTAAGGAGTTTGGTTTGAGGGAGCCCAGGATCTAACTTTGGGTTTTATTTTTCTCGCGTTGGGTAGGTAAATCCAGTTTATCTTCTTAGGGCTCCTGCTAGCGGACGCGTCCCTCTCTCTTATAAACAAGAGTATAATCTCTGAAGAACGAGCATCCTGCTCTTCCGCGCTTATGTCGCTTCCATGCGACGCGCGAATCTTCAGAGATTATACTCTTGTTTATAAGAGAGAGGGAGCAGGCGAAGCAGGAGCTGGACCTAAGAAGATAAACTGGATTTACCTACCCAACGCGAGAAAAATAAAACCCAAAGTTAGATCCTGGGCTCCCTCAAACCAAACTCCTTAGTACGCTGCACGAGTCTCGCTCCAATCCTTATGCCGATCCGATCCACGCGCGATTCCAAAGATGCTTCGCAACTGACCACAGGCCGCGAGGATGTCTCGACCTCGAGAAACGCGCACGGTAGCGGTTAACCCGCGATCCAACAGATATTTTTGAAATGCCCTCACTGTTTCGTCGGTGGGTCGCTTGTACTCGCTCCCCGAATGCTCATTAAAGGGAATGAGATTGAGTTTCGAGGGAATCCCTCGCGTGAGCTTGACCAATCGTTCAGCGTCGCCAAGCGAGTCATTAAAATCTTTAAGCATCACATATTCAAATGTGATGCGACGGTGGCTGCCAAGTGGATATTCGCGGCAGGTCTTTAACAAGCTCTCGATGTTCCATTTTTTATTGACTGGCATAATCAGACTGCGCGTCTCATCCGTGGTTGCGTTCAAGGAAATCGCAAGTGAGACATCGACTTGCTTGCCCAACCCTTCAATCGCTGGAACCAAACCGCTTGTCGAAACCGTTACTTTACGTTTAGAAAAATGTAACCCATCTTGATCCAGCAAAATTTTACAGGCCTTTACCACATTGTCGAAATTATGAAGGGGCTCCCCCATCCCCATAAAAACAATATTGGTGATGGGTGCCAGAAGTCGCAGCTCTAAAACCTGCGTAACGATTTCGTGAGTCTGTAAATGCCGATCGAGTCCTTGAATTCCAGTCAGACAAAATTTACATGCCATGGCGCAACCCACCTGACTCGATATACAAGCGGTAAGACGACCCCATTTTGGAGAACTGATCTGCTCGGTGGAGGGGCGCCCCGACAAAGATTTTTCTGAGTCCTCATCCTCACTTTCAACTTCTTGCAGCGCCGCAGGGATCACAACGCTCTCAATGGTTTTTCCATCCTGTAGTTGCCAAAGAAATTTATGGGTCCCATCGAGGGCTTGGTTGTTCAGACTTTCTTTGAGGCGAAATATTTCGACATTTTCTTTGAGCCAGACACGCAGCTCTTTCGAAAGGTCGCTCATTGCATCCCATTCCAAAACATGTCGCTGATAGACCCAGTGAAAGATCTGTTTAGCGCGGTAGCGCGCCTGCTTCTTGGCCTTAACTTCATCGATTGCCGGATTGGGCTTGCTCAAATGAAGGAGCTGCTCCGCCAGATCTTCTTGTGTAAGTGACTGAAAATAGATCATTATAGTCAGCCTTTTACCCATTTCGACGCGAAAGATCAAGAAAAGCGAGCGTGTATGAAAGAGTCTATAAATTCGAGGCCTTGAGTGATACTATAGCTATTAAGTACGGAGGAGTTTAAACGATATGAAATCACGACCCAAATCATTGCTCATACTGGTTGCCGCGTTTGCGTTTGTCCCGATCCTCAACATTATTGCAACTTCGTTTTTTATTCATATCGCCCCGCATCTTTATCTTTGGGATTATTTAATCAAAAGCACCTTTGAAGAAAAACTCGGAACCTTTATCGTGCCATGGCTGGCTGCGTATTCGCTCTATGTATGTAAAAAATGGAGCTATGTGCTTTTCGCAATACTCATGGGTGTAGTTTTTGCTCAAAATCTAGAAACTGCCCTTAATTATCCGAGTACTTCAATTAGATTGGCTGTCGCAGCCGCGGCATTGTCAAATATGAGCGTGCTCATTTATTTAGCCTTTTCTGAAAACCATCAACTTTTTGTTAATCCCAGTATGCGCTGGTGGGAAACGCCTTCTCGGTATCGCGTTAGCCTGGATGCAGAAATTTTGGCGGCTGAGCATCCTCTGCAGGCAAAGATTAAAGATCTATCTATGGATGGCCTTTTTCTGGAAACTCCAAAACCCATTGAAATCGGCGTACCCCTCGAAATCGCGTTTAGTATCGAAAATTTAAATTTAGCCGTTAAAGCTATCGCTCTCAGACGCCAGGCTACGGACAATTTAGATCGGAAGAGCGTCGTGTAGGGAAAGAGT